>NVWS02000007.1 GCA_002746295.2 Zetaproteobacteria bacterium | reverse complement strand
GCGGACAAGACATCATCTGCGGACTCGGCAACACTGCATTCGATGTTGAGTCGTTTGAAAATATTCAAAATCGCTTGAACATTTCCGGAACCGTATTGGAGCACCTTGATCATTTTTTTCGTTCTTTTAGCGTTTGCCGCCCCGTTCGATTCCCAACAGCCGCATCACTTTGGCACCTATTTGATAAATCCGGTCTTGGGATTTGAAATCTTTATAGCTTCGATTGGGCCCGTCCAAATAGGATTGTAGTTCATCGGTCGATATTCCTAGCTTAGTCGCGACAAACTCAAACTCCTGAGAAATGGTTTCCGGGTCGAAGGCAGGCGATTTGAGGTTTTCAAGAGCCTCTTCCCGAGTCATTTGATCGGTCAGGATCAGACTGGAATACTGCACCTTCCTCGTGTCGAAGCCAAATTTTTTCGGAAGCCAAAATGCTTCATAGAATCGCGTGAATCGCGATTCAAAATGTTTCTGTGGATACCGTTGCCAGCCAAATTTCTCCACCAACAATTGCATCGCTTCTTCTTTGATATAGGGCATGTAATCGAGCGGTTTGACAACTTGAATCCCGCGAACATATCGTAAATAAACTTTGTACCAGAGAATGTTTGTCAAAGGAAATGTCTTCAGCGGCCGCGACCCATACTTTTTGTGAATGTCACGCAGCTGGATTGAATCGGATTGAAAATACATCCATTCCAACGGATTTCTAACACATTCGGTTGAATAATTGGCTCCGGTCAGGATGTATTTGATCTTGTGCTTTGACGCAAAATTGTACATCGTTGCAAAAAATGAATGGTCCTGCGGTGTGTCAATATGAGAAACACCCGATTTAAAGAAAGACAATTGCAAGTCCTGCATTTCTTTCCAGTTGATGACTTCCGTATAAAGATCCAATTCAAGTTTGTCGACCTGTTTTTCGATGTTGTTGACCGCGATTTGCGAATTCCAACCTGCGTCAACATGAAACACCAGTGGACGAAGACCGAGTTCTTCTTTGGCCAGGTACGTCAAATACGAACTGTCGATCCCGCCGCTCATCCCCATAATACAATCGAAGTCCTTGCCGACGCCCTCCTTCTTGATTTTTTCAACCGTTTTGAGAAGTTCGGTTTTGGCAGCGGCATCCGTTTTCCAAATCGGTTTGATTTTTTCATAAAACGTGTTGCAGTGATCGCACACGCCCTTTTCATCAAACTGAATCATCGAGTCAGTCGTGTCCATGACACAATTGCTACAGACCCTGAATTCTTTCATGGTTTTACCTTAGTCGTTTCTTGGCCAATGGCTTGTGAAGCAATCCTGTAATAGGAGAATTCATCAGTCCCACGGGACCGGGCGACATCCATCATGGCTGAATAGACGTCTTTGTCATTAATGATTTTTTTCAGTGCGTTTGTTAAAGCCGCCACGCCGTCTTCTTCCAGGAACAGACAATTGCCACCCACATCGACATGTTCCATTCCTTTCCATCGTCGGAAAAGTGCAGGGACACCAAGGCCAACCACTTGTTCCCAAAGAACGGAATGCGTTCCCGGAAAACAGGCAAGATCTGACGCAAGGATGTACGGGTTGACGTCTCCTGGATTCAACCAACCCAGGTAGATGATGTCTTTCTGTGCCGCCATTTGCTCAGTCAAATAGCTCATCTCCTCAGTTGGCACGCCGAAAATAACCAGTTTCGTTGAGGAATGCGCCGAGGATGTTTTGAGTTGCGAATAGGCTTCCAACAAGACGTGAATGTTTTTTCGTTTGTCAATCTTGCCACCACAAATGATTACAAAGTCATCCGGCTGCACGCCGATCCGCTTCCTTGTTTCGTTTCGGATCGAATCCCGTTGACCAAGGTCCGTTTCGCTGTCATCCATTCCAAGTACCAGCAAATCCAGCTTTTTCTCGTCGATCCCGTAAACGTCTCGAAAAAATACGACTCGCAACGGTGTCACGCCAAAAAATTTCTCGGTGCACGGTTCAAGCGTTTTCGCAAAATGTCGATAGATGATTTTATGCAAAATGTGTTTCGACAACCACGTTCGAGCGCTATTCACGAAGTCAGTATGTCCGTCCGCGGTCATGCCTACTTCGCTGAACTGGGGCTGTACATCATGACAACAGCTCACGTTCTGGCGAGTCAATCACGATGATGAAACTACCAACTGGAGAGCCGTGTGCGGGAGAACCGCACGCACGGTTCGGAGGGCGGGGAGGTTATACTTCCCGACCCCTATCGGGATAGTGGCATTCGCGGATGATAAACGAAAGGGGATTTTTATACTTAAAGTACGTAGCCCTATGTGTCAGGCTTGTTGCCTAAATCTGGCTAGATCCTAACAACTTCTGAATACTTTGACTCAAATCCTCAATAGCACATGGCTTCTTTAAAATGATGACATAATCCAAGGCTTCCGACAGCGTCATGGGTTCTTTTTCGGCATAGCCTGAAATAAAAATTATCGGTAAGTCGGGTTTCTGTAACCAAACCAGTTGAGCAAATTCCCAACCCCCCATATTGGGCATGACCACATCCGTCAATATCAATGAAATATCATCTTTGTACGCTTCAAACAAAGCCAACGCCTTCTGTCCGTCTTCGGCCTGAATCACACGGTAATCAAGACTTTTTAAAAGCTCACAGCTGACATCACGAATCATTTTATCATCGTCCACCACAAGAATCATTTCTTGATGTCCGTGCGCAATCAGATTTTCATCATCTAACTCAACGGCTGTCATATCTTCGATTTGCAATGGAATATAAACATGAAAAGAAGTCCCTTGCCCCAACACACTTTCCACATCAATCCAACCATCATGGCTATGCACCGCGCCATAAATCATCGCCAAGCCCAAGCCTGTCCCCTTATCTTTGGTGGTAAAAAAAGGTTCGAAAATTTTCTGTTGATGCTCTTTGGAAATGCCTGTGCCATTATCAGAGACCGTCATTTTTGCCAATTCAGCTTCATACTCTAAATATGGGTGTTGCTTCATTATTTCAGTATCCACCGCACATTTTTTTAAGGAAATATGAATTTCAGGCGATGTCGTATCAGACAAAGCATCACGAGCATTGTTGACAAGATTCATCCATATTTGTTGCAATAAGCTGGGGTCGCCATGAATTTCCAAGCCCTCATCGACACCATCAAGATGTAATTCAATATTTTCGGGTGTAGTTTGCCGCAAAAGCTTAGCCACTTCTTTAAACAGCGAACTCAACGATAATTTTTGTAAGTTCACCTCTCCTTTGCGCGCAAAAGAAAGCAATTGTTTAATCATATCCGAAGCGCGGAAGGCTTGAGTTTCCATATCATCCACACGTTTCAATAATTCGTTTTGGCCACCAAGTTTTGCCTTCATCAAATAGAGGGTACCAGTCATCCCTGCCAACATATTATTGAAATCATGGGCAATACCACCCACCAATGTACCCAAAGACTCCATTTTTTGAGCTTGATAAAATTGCATTTCCATCTTTTTCAAGTCTGTTAAATCACGGGCAATGCCTTCAACCCCAACAAACACACCCGCTTCATCATAAATCATATGCACATGATTGGAGAGCCAAACCGAATGACCTTGTTTATGTCGAAGTTCAACTTGAATCCCTTCAACCCGACCATCCGAAGATGCATGTAGTTGTCTTAATAACTCCTCACGCTGTCGAGGTTGAACATAAAACTCCTGAATCTTTTTACCCACCAAATCATCGGCAGAAAATCCAAGCAAACGTTCCACGGAAGGGGCGACAAATGTCACCGTGCCATCCACATTCGTTCGGTAGAGAAAATCTTGAATATTTTCGATAATACTGCGGTAACGATGCTCACTCTTCTCCAATTGATATTGAACTTGCAGGCGTTCAGATAAATCAACAATCACTGCTTGCACTAAGGTCTGTCCTTTCAGTATTACGCGATTTAAATGAACTTCACATGGAAAAATATCACCTTGATAACGCTGGTGAAACCAGTCAAAATGTGCATGCCCTCCTTCAATCGCCTGCTCAATATATGTGGCTGCTAAATTTTTGGATAACACGTCATTTTCCTGATATTCAGGCGATAATTCAGCGGGACTCAATTTAAAAAATTGTTCACGTGAACAGTGAAACATTGACAGTGCTGCTGGGTTTGCCTCAATAAAACACGTCATATTGTACAACATGATGGAAACATCGGCGCCATTTACCAATGATTGATACTTTTCTTGTGTATCTCTCAACGATTGCGTGCGCTTTTGAACTTTACGTTCCAGCTTCTCATTTAACATACGATACGACTTCAACAGGCTTCTATTTTCCAAAGATAAGGTCAATAAGTCCGTCATTCGCTCCAGTGTGAGTGCCAAGTATTCAAAATCATTCGATTCTTCATCGCGCGTGATAAAAAGATAGAAACCCAAACCAAGGTACTGACTAGAAAAAGGAATCAACAAGGCTGCCGTGGGAATACACCCCAATATCAAGGGTGATAACCTAGCTTCGGGTGCATCCCAAAATGTCATCTCACTGATAGGTTCAGAACATGAAAAACTTTGTTGATTTAAATCACGATGTTCAAATGAAACATACGATTGAACAATACTTGCAACCCCCGATTGTAGTTGGCAACACGCCACAATGGGAATATTTTTAAGCATGGAAATGTGTTCCAGCGTTTTGTTCAGCATTTCATCTTTGCTTGAAGCTTGTGAAATCACTTGTGAAATGAAAGCCAAAATCTGTGAATCTTCTGCGCGTTCGGATAGTCGCATATTCTCTTGTTCAAGCGATTGTATACGACGTTTCATATCATCCATGTTGGATATTTGACTCATGCCTGACTCCGTACACCCGCCAACCAATGTTTGGCAAGCCATTCGGGTTCATCAATCATCAAAAAATGTGATGCCGTTTGAATACGGTGCAATTGACTGTTCGCTATATCCGCATGCAAACGCTCCGCAATCGTTGCCGTTAAAAATGGATCCGAATCACCTCTAAAAATTATCGTAGGCACCGATAGTTGTTTTAATTTTTCAACCATCATCATCAAATCTTGGTTATCCAGACAACGGGCAAAGTGCATGAATGCTTTACGCCCTTCCTTTGTTCGCAATGGTTGCCAAAACTGTTCAATCAATGCGTGTGTGATTTTGTGACGATGAAACACACCTTGATGAATAATCAATTTAAACATACCCAAATCCAGCGCACCCATCAATAACTGACGAATAATGGGGGTTCGGAGTGCTGTAATAGGCTGAACAGGCCAATAGTCATAACCAACAGTATTAATCAAGGTTAATGTTTTGAGCATAGGTTCATGTTGAATAGCAAAGATTTGTGCGATCCCTCCCCCCAAATCATGTCCCAAAAGGTGTGATTTTAAAATATTCAATGCGCATAAGAAATCATGTAAACGTTCTGCATGCGCCTGAATACTATATGACACATCCAACGGCATATCCGATGCACCACAACCCAACAAATCAATACAAATGACATCATAATCCTGCTCAAAATACGGAATAACATCTTGCCAAACAAACGAATATGTGGTGATACCATGCACACAGACCATCGTCTCACCTTGTGGCTGACCACTGCGCTTATATGCCATATCATGTCCTGCAAGGTTTATAAATTGCACAGCATTCTCCTTTGACTCAAAGCATCCACACACAAAAGCAGTTTTTATGCCGAATATCCATTAGTTTTGCGGTATGTTGATTCGTATATCCAACCTATCCATACCACTCGATACACAAAACCATGAAATTTGTATGATTTTATCACAATACCTCAAACTTCCCATCCAAGATATTGAACATATTAGGCTTGTTCGACGTGCCATTGATGCCCGTAAACGCAGTGATGTTCATTTTGTTTGCTCGGTTGAATGTGATGTGCCAGAAGATTGCTGCTTACCACCTACAGTGCAAGTGCCTGATACATCCAGTTTAGATATTCAAAAGCCTTTGAAGTTACAAACGACAACACCGCAAACATCCACACATGCGATTGTTATCGGAGCAGGTCCTGCGGGCTTGTTTGCTGCGCTTTCTTTGGCAGAAGCTGGTATACAAGTCACGCTTTTAGAGCGTGGTAAACCCGTTGAAACACGGATGCGTGATATTGGTCGCTTGCGCAGCCGTGGCGAACTCAATCCAGAAAGCAATATCTGTTTTGGTGAAGGTGGTGCAGGCACGTACACCGATGGAAAATTATATACACGTATCAAACATCCCTTTGTACGTTGGGTTTTGAAAGAATTTGTTCGATTTGGGGCGAAAGAAGACATTTTGGTGGATGCACACCCACATTTAGGAACCGATAGGCTGGTGCGTATTGTTCGAAATATGCGACAACACCTGCTTACATTGGGTGTAGATTATCGTTTTGAAAGTAAAGTGACCGCTATTTTGACACATCAAGGGCAAAGCCAAGGTGTGCGCTTGGCTTCAGGTGATGAAATTCATGCCCATCATATTGTGCTTGCTATTGGTCATTCAGCTCGTGACACCATTGAATCCTTACATCAACAAGGCATTGAGGTCGAAGCCAAAGATTTTGCAGTCGGTGTGCGCGCAGAACACCCACAAGCATGGGTCAACGCCTGTCAATATGGTATTGAAGCCAAAAATGAACACTTGGGTGCTGCGGAATATCGCTTGGCTCATCAAGTGAAAGATTCATATATCGGCAAGCGGGGCGTTTATAGTTTTTGTATGTGTCCTGGTGGCTTGGTTGTCCCTTCACCCACCGAACACGGTATGATGGCTGTCAATGGCATGAGTAATGGACACCGACGCAGTCCCTTCGCCAATTCAGGCATTGTGGTACAAATCACCGCCAACGATATGCAACGACAAGGGCTTGGCAATGACCCACTCAGCGGCATTCGTTTACAGCGTTCATTGGAAAAACAGTGTTTTGATATGACTTCCACCCCTTATGCTACACCTGCCATGCGTATCACTGATTTTATCCATAAAAAACCCTCTGGAACACTGGCCAATACACGTTTCAAACCTTCCGCCGAGGCAGCAGACTTACACCAGCTCTTTCCCAGATGGTTGGCAAACCCTTTGCGCCAGGGGTTGCTTGCCTTTGATCAAAAAATGCATGGTTATGTGAGTCAAGATGCCAATCTTTTGGCAGTCGAGTCTCGCACCAGCTCCCCTGTTCGTTTTACACGTGAAAAAAATATGCAAGCCACACGTCTGACTGGACTTTACCCAATTGGTGAAGGTGCTGGCTATGCTGGTGGTATTGTATCTGCTGCTGTGGATGGTTTAAAAGCTGCCGCAGAAATCATTCAGATGGGCGAAAAAAATAAATGATAAAATGAAGGTTGACGGCACATATTTGGACGCTAAAGTTCGCGCCGTTCGAAGGGCTTTAGCTCTTGAATATGCGCCTATAGCTCAGTTGGTAGAGTAGCGGACTTTTAATCCGTGGGCCGATGGTTCGAGTCCATCTGGGCGCACCATATCAATCAAGGAGTTACGCTTTAAAAGCGTGGCTCCTTTTTTTGTGGCATATCTCAACGTATGGTGGATTCCATGCACTCACTTCCTCAAGCATTCACCTTTGGCATGTTGAACAATAAAAGGTACTGCGCCCTGATTGTGTGATCCGTTGAATTTTAGAATCACAGTGTCCACAAGCTTCACCTTCCCGACCATAGACTTTAAAAGTATGGGCAAAATAGCCAGGTTTCCCATCCACTTTGACAAAATCACTGATACTACTGCCCCCCGCTTTAATGGCTGTTTGTAAGGTTTGTTGAATTGCTGATACCAAACAATAAATACGTTTTTCTGAAATATTCCCAGCCGCTCGTTTGGGATGAATGCCCGCCAAGAACAATGATTCTGAGGCATAAATATTTCCCACACCCACAACTGTGGATGCATCCATCACAAATGTTTTAATGGCTGCTTTTCTCTGTCTGCATTTTTGATACAAATACGCACCTGAAAAATGATTCAATAAGGGTTCTGGTCCCAATACTTTCAACCACTTGGATGTCAACCAAGTTTGATCCGTAAAAATATTGGCATAACCAAAACGTCGCGCATCACGGTAACGCAAACTACACCCATCATTGAAATCAAAACGTACATGCTCATGCGATCCTGCTGAAACATCATCATCCAACACATGAAACTGCCCTGTCATACCCAAATGCCAACACAGTATTCTTTGTTCCCCATCCCTGCATGTGAAATACATTAAAATATATTTGGAGCGCCGACATATTTTTTCTAATTTTGCACCATGAAGCACAGAAAAATCAGGTAATGGATAACGTAAGTCGGCACGAAAAGCATGCGATGAACGCAATATTTTACCTTTTAACAGGGTCTCAAGCCCGCGACAAACTACTTCAACTTCTGGGAGTTCAGGCATACATATTTCCTCGTTTCGTTCTCACTACTTGCAGCCAAATCAACTTGGCGACATAGTTCATCTAACATGGATAAAATGAAAGAAAATGACAAACACCACCTGAATGCAAAAAATTTCCAAATTTTGGCAATTCTTTACCCTGATGAACTACACTTTTTACAGTCAGTGGCTCGCTCCATACACATCCCAGCCAATACTGCTGTCATTGAAGAAGGGCAAGATAATCAACAGTTATATCTCGTAAAATCAGGTATTTTACACGTCAGCAAAAAACATCATGATTTTACATTTGAAATCGGCTCCATTACCCCCGGAGAAGTATTTGGTGAAGCTTCCATTTTATTTCATGAGCCCGCAGGTGCCAGTGTCCATACCGTTGAAGCCTGTGAGCTTTATGCCATTGACATATCTTATCTACAAGAAATTATTCAAGATAATAGCCGCTTTAATTACGCCATACATCAGCTTGCAGAACGTCGTTCAGTCGCGGGTACTTTGGCAATCAATCCTGTCTTTAGCAATTTACCGCAAGCTGTCCGTGAAGTCATGCTTTACAACGGAGAATACACCACTTCCGAAAAGGGTGATGTGCTTTTTTATGAAGGCGATACGACGACTGAGTTTTTATACCTTATCCTGAGTGGTCATGCTCAGGTTTCCATGCAACATCCATCCAATCATGATAAAAAAGTTGTTTTTGCAAACTTAACACCTGGCGATGAAGTGGGGGAGCTAGCTATCATCACCCATAAACCCCGTGCGGCTACAGTCACCGCAACATCAACACTGCGTTTATTTAAAATAAGCCTTCAATCCATTCACCCATGGATGCTGCGTTATTCCGATTTTGAACATGCATTACGGCATGGGGTTCAAAAGAAATTACAACATAATCTTGAAGCATTACGTCAAAAAGATTAAGTACGCACCCAGCGAATCAACAACCACCCCAACATCACACCAACAATACCCATCACACGCAAAGATGCAGGCGGAATATCAGGAAGCTTTCGCATCATCTCAATCATTTGATTGGGAAAGAGGGCATATACCGCGCCCTCCAATAGCATGACCAAACCCAAGGCAATCCATAAGTCCTGCATCTTTACTCCACTCCGATTTTTTTAGTATGAATCGTCACCCCCGAATGCTTGTGTCGGCGGGGTCTATGGATAGATGCCCGATACAAAGCTTTGGGAATGACGATAACTTTTAGTCAAATGCCTAACACCATATTTTCATTTAACGTGACTGCTCAAAAAAGTTAAAGAACTCAGAGCTTGGCGAAATCACCAAACGCGATCCTTCACCAATTGATTTTCTGTATGCTTCAAGAGAACGTGTAAAAGCGTAAAATTCTGGATCTTTTTGATAAGCTTTGGCATACACTTTGGTGGCTTCCGCATCTGCATGACCACGAATGATTTCAGACTTTTTATAGGCTTCTGCCAACAAGACTTTTTGCTCTTTTTCAGCCTGTGCGCGAATTCCTTTGGCAGCTTCAGAACCTTCAGAACGGTACTCTTTGGCAATACGTTGACGTTCAGCTTTCATACGATCAAACACTTTTTCTGAGTTACCTTGTGGTAAATCAGCACGTTTGATACGCACATCTATCACCCGAATCCCCAAGTTTCGTACATCTTTATCGGCACGATCACGGATACTAATCATCAGTTCACGGCGTAAATTTTCATCTTTACCACCCGATACAATTTCATGCAGGGTATGTTGACCTAAGACTTCACGCACCTTACCACGCACCACATCTTGCATGCGTGCCGCCACACCTGCTTCGGTACGCGCCACTTGAAACACCAACAAAGGATCAACAATTTTCCACTTGGTATAGTTATCGACTTCAATGGTCTTTTTATCTTTGGTAATCACTTCATTGGGTAAAGCATCACTCACCAATAAACGTTTATCAAAGAACTGAACGGTTTGCCAAGGCATCTTAAAGTGTAAGCCGGCCCCTTCTTCAAGCCCTTTGGCTTGTCCGAATTGCAATACCAACGCTTGTTTGCGTTCATCCACACTAAAGGCAGACATACCAATCAATATCACAACCGCAGCTAAAATTACACCCAATATTGTTTGTTTTGGACTCATTACTTCACCCCCACTTTACTGGATGCTCGATCCAATGGTAAGTATGGCAACACTTGCCCTGCCACCTTGCTATCAATGATGACCTTATCCGCTTTCGCCAAAACACTTTCCATGGTTTCCAAATAGATACGTTTACGTGTGACTTCTGGCGCCAGTTTATAGGCAGCTAAGATACTATCGAAACGACTGGCTTCGCCTTCCGCACGATCCACAGCTTCTTTTTCATACGCTTCTGCATCCAACACCATTTTTCTTGCTTCACCACGGGCTTTTGGAATAATATCATTCGCATAAGCCTGCGCTTCATTTTTAGCACGTTCTTTATCTTCTTTTGCTGCTTGCACATCTTTAAACTCATGCTCAACAGCCTTGGGTGGTTTCACATCTTGCAAATTCACACTGGTGACAGAAATACCAGCCTTATAACCATCCAAAATAGATTGGATTAAGACTTGCGTTTCCACTTCCACTTCCGCTTTTTTGGTGGTCAGCACATCGTCAATCATGGTGCGACCAATAATTTCACGAATGGCGGATTCGGCTGCATCACGCACTGTTTTTTCAGGCGCATCAATATTGAACATATAGTCATCCACAGCTTTAATTTTGTATTGCACTATAAAGGAGATGTCCACAATATTTTCATCTTGCGTCAACATCAGTGATTCGCTTGAACGCTGGCGACGACGACCATCACCCATATCGCGTACACCAATTGCCAACCGTTGAACACGCGTCACAGGTAATTTTTCTACCGTTTCAATGGGGTATGGCAAATGCCAACGCAAGCCAGGCCCTTTGGTATCCACATGCTTACCAAATTGCAAAACAACCGCTTCTTCATCAGCGGCAACCGTGTACACGCCCGATGCACCCCACAATAGAAAGGCAACCACAAAAATACCCATCAAGGCAGCTTTGCTTATTTCTCCACCACCATTTCCACCATTGGAGTTATTACCCCCAAGCACCCCACCCAACATTTTTTGAATGCGCTTGATGATCGCTTCAAGATCGGGTGGTGTTTGATTTGATCCACCACCTGAAGGGCGTTTTTGACCCCAAGGATTGTTGTTATCATTGTTCTGGTTTTGACTCCAGGGCATAGATCCTCCTGCGTTGTTTCATGACATATTCCTACAATTTGCCGCAGTGTAACGTCAACATGAGTCAATGCACTCTTACATGAAGTAAGAGCTAGATATATGAGCTTTCAAATGATGCGTAACGTTTCATTTTTGACTGGCAGGGGATGTATATTACCGAATGCTCTCATAGTCATTAAGTATCAATATACCTCACGGCACAACCCTCGATACAAGCACGCGGGGGTGACGTACTTGGGGAAAGGATGATTCAGGTGGAGAATGTCGTTAGGGAATACTCAAGCCCAGTACTTGTATTCGTAAATATTGGAGGTTTCTTTAATCTTTTTTCACTCGAAATACACTGGTTCCTGATAAAATATCATGCAGTGCTTGGCGCTGGGGGGTTAAAAGCATCATCAACATACTCAAAGCGGGCATAATGGATGCGACAGCAAAGACAGGGCGATTGATATGTCCTGTCGCTAAATAAAGGTTGAGTTGAAAAAATGTCACGACCAAAGCCGCCCAAGTCAGTCCCAATGCCACAAAACGAATACTGGCGGCTGCAAGGGTGGGTAAATCACCTGTTTCTACCATCGCAATTTGTAATTTCCAAGGACGCATACCTGTGGTTAAGCCTGCCTTACTCCAAAAGCCCACGAAATAAGCGAAGGCAATGCCACAAGAAAGTATGTATTGTAAAACTTTCGGTGTATTGGACATATTGGGGTCAATCAGTGTCCATATCGCAAAAGCCATGAATAACAAACCAAATAAAATGGTTAAATCATAAGCACTTGCCAGTAAGCGAATCATAATACCCGCCTTAATCGCCTTGGGTCTTACCGTCTGTGTTGTTGTGTTCGCCATGTTGCCCCCCAACTGATAATAAATATCATGCAAAGTGTTAATACGATAGTCGCCCCTGAAGGCCAGTCATAGGTATATGAAATAAATAAGCCGAGCATGGTAGCAGTGAGCGCAATGAGCATACTCATGATCCATAAACTCATCAGTGAACGTCCCCAAAACCATGCACAGGTTGCAGGCAACACCATCAGCCCTGTCGTCAACACAATGCCTGCCAATTTCACACACATCACCACCGCTAAACCGACTGTACCATACAAACATAAGTTCAAAACAGCCACAGGAAGTCCACTGGCTAAGGCTGTTGTTGCATCAAAAGCAATGCTCCACCAAGCACGCGCCATCCCAATAAAAACAACCATGATGACAGTGCCAATAAACAATAACCAATGCCATTCTGAGCTTGTGACTGTTAAGATATTACCAAACAACAAGCCAAACAAATCGACTTCATTACGGCTTGCACGGGACATTAAAATAATGCCCAAAGCCATGCTTCCTGCGAAGAGAAGCCCCGTGCCTGTATCTTCTGTAATACCCTGTTTTTTAGGCAAAGAAGCTAGAAGTAGCGCAATACCGACACAAAAAGCAGTGGCTGTGGGTAACAAAGGCAGAGAAAATGTCACTGCCAAGCCCAATCCAGCCAATGAGGCATGCGACACGCCTACGGTTAAGAAAGATAAACGATGGGCTAACACCATCACCGATATGGATGATGAAACAACGGCAATAAAAAGTGCCGATGGTAAGGTTTCTTGCATGACTGTACTGGCAAAAAACTGTTGAATGGGTTCAATCATGATGACAACCAATACAACTGGTATCATGAGCGACCACATGCATATGTTCACCATACATTTGATGCCAGACATCTTCAGGAATTTGTTCACCTTTCATGGCATGGTGGTGAATGCTACGGTTCAAGCAAGCAACCGAGTCCACATGCCCCGTAATGGCTGCAATATCATGCTCCACCATGATGATGGTCATTTTTTTCTCATCACACAGTTGACGCAATAAAAGGTATAAGTTTTGTTGTTGCTGACTATCCAAAGCTGCGGATGGTTCATCCAATAATAACAATTGTGGTTGCCGTACCAAGGCGCGAGCCAAACGTACACGCTGACGCTGACCACCTGATAAATAGCGAAAATCATGGGGCATGAAATCCAGCATATCCACATGTTTCAAGGCCTTTTCAATGGCTGTTTGGTGCTGTGATGATTTTCCCATACGTTGCCATAAAGGGCTGGCATATTGGGATAAGCCCATGGCAACCACATCACGCACTGTCAAAGGCATGTGTGGTTCAGCATTGTGAAGTTGATGTAAATAACCCACTTCTTTAAGCAGTTGGTGGCGATTGAACCGGGTTAAAGCTGTGCCAAATAACTCAATACTTCCTTGTGAAGGTTGAATCAAGCCAGTCATTACGGATAAAATCGTACTTTTACCTGCACCATTAGGACCAATGATACCCATAAAATGCCCTTCTTCGAGAGAAAAAGATAAGTCATCTAAAATGGGCCGTTTTTTAGGACCAAATGAGATATGGGACAAGCAAATGACAGGTGAATTCATGGTTGTTGCAAAAGTTCAAGATTATCTTGCATCAATATTGGCCAAGTATTCTCACTACTTCCTAAGGCATCCAAAGTGATCATGCGGCTTTCAGGATGGTGACGCTGCAACCATGAAAGTGTGCGCTGACTGTGTCGTTTGTCTGCAATCAAAAGACTAAGCGGGTGGTTTTGAATGACCTTTAAAGCATCTTCTAAAACATGAGGGCCATGCTCTTGCCCATGTTTATCCGATTCCAACACTGTCCAGACTGGAATGCCTAAGGCCTGAAATAAATCCAACCATGCAGGGTGTTGCATGATACTTCCGTTGTTTTGAAGCTTGAGTGAAGCTGTTGCTCGCTGCCATTGTTGCCATGTCTGTGTCAGCGTGATCTGTGCATCTTGCAAGTTTTTTTCAATAGAAACGCGATGCTTGGGGTAAACTTGGATCAAATGTTCGGCAAGTTGTGGTAATATCTGCGCCACAGCATGTGGGTTCAACCAAGCATGATTATTTGTTTCATGATGGTGGTCTTTGTCCACATGGGATTTTGATGATATATATTGATGACTGGGCCATATATCCCATGTTTTTCCAAATGTATGCAATGATGCCCATTGGCCGTCATCCCGCGAAGAACGAATCAGCAAGGTCGCTTTTTGCATGGATTCGACCTGTCGTGGTGTGAGTTGGAAATGATGTGGGTCTGCGCTTGCAGGTAGCAAACATATCACCGAAGCGCGTGGGTCAAGCCAATGCACCAAACTGGATAATGGGGGCAGGGTTGTGATGACTTCAGCTGCTTGAAGTGTGCGTGCAGGCAACAGGCTTAAGGTGAGTAGAGCAAGGCTATAGCAAGTGATTTGTATGCTCTGCCGTAAAGTGTGAACCATGGTCATGAAGGGTATCCTTTAAAAAATACGTGCTTTTTTATGAAAAAATAGCTTTAATCGCCAAGCTTTTGGATCAGCGAACGCGAAAAGCTAAGGCTTCACCGTATGGCTGGCAATCGCCATGATGGTTTGATGGATGGGTGTGGGAGGGGAAATGTTATCACCAGGTTATTTTGATTTTCGTTGGAGTTGGTACAATCCGATTTTAAATCGTGGCGAAAATATTGCTGTGCGTTGCAAAGTAGATGTTCGGCGTTTGCCTGTGCGTTATACGGCTGAAGATGGCAAAGAATACCTACCTTATGCCATGCATGCGAGTCAAATGGATCACATAGCAACATCCTTGCGTTGTTTGCAGGATTATTCGGCGCGCTATATGATTGATAACGATAAGATGTCTGCGCATCAGCTACCCACACCCACACCCATTGCACGCAAAATCATGCGTCACCTCCAACAAAAAAACCCCCACTTACCGCAAATCTTATTGCACCACTGGTGTGGTGACTCCCAAGGTGCCATGGTACTGCTTGAAATGTGGGAAGCCATGTGGAAGCAGTCATGGAAACAAGACCAAGTGGATCATGCGCCTTGGGTTGCCAGTGTAAATATTCTGATACTTAAAATGATTCGCCAAGCCATCAGTCGTTTATCAACAGATCATGAGGAACATTTGGATCATGTTTTGGTAGCTGTTGTTGGCGGACTCTATGATTGGGCATTGCGCAATTTTTTAAAACAGCATGTCGATGGTGCGGTAGAAGTGACAAGAATTGCAACCTATGAATCCATGGTGATCCCTGTGACTCCCATTGCCTTTTTATACAGGCAACCCGCAGATGCTTTGCTCGGTGATGATCGCTGCGTGATTATGTCCTATGGTTTGGAGCCAGGTATTGTACCTCGTATGCGACAATTGCGCGCCAAAGTAGATCGTAAATATGAATCTGGGATTTGTCCGTTACTGGCTGAAGATCGCATGGGCTCAAATATGCTACGGCGTAGCTGGGTTCGTTTATCACTGTGGGAGCTCGCAGAAAAGACAGGGCAAGGCGTGTGGATGCAATGGGTTTTACAACCGAAAAAATTAGATTATCTTATTTTTCGCCCAGAAACGCTTCCCAAAGCAGCTGTTGAATTGCTGAAAATAAGCCCTGAATTCCCTGTCGCTGTTTGGATTCTATCACGATTAAATCCCAAAACGAAAAAAGCCGCCGATGCGGCAACCCCATGGTTAGAAGATGAGCGTGTTTTACAAGCCTTTCGAGTCTTTGAAGAAGATGTGGCGATTGAGCAAAGGCGAAGACAGGCAGAGGTCGTGTGGATGGATCGACACGATGCTTTAGCTGGCAAAGGTCGCGGCAAAGAAATTGAAAAAGCTTTGAATCAAGCTTGGGAATCAGGGCTTTTGATTTATTTTCAAAATGCCGAAGCATCTTTACATAGTGGTGCTTCGTTATCCGCAAAACAAGCATGTTTACGCATTGATTGGGCAAGTTATCTCAATATCATGGAAAAAATTTCAGATAATTTTGAAGGTTTTATCAAAGATCAACTCATGACTAAAATTTTTCAACGCATGAAGTTATCCAAGAATATATTCCTAGATTACATCAACGGTACTGGCTGCTTGTTGCGAGGGGATGTGACGGAGCTTTTAAATGAAGGGTATGCTATTTACCGCCTGATGAATGAACTTTATATTGAGTCAAACAATCATCATAAAAACACAGACCATGTTCAAACAAGCCACAACATCAAAGAGCGACCTTCACCATCTATATGCATGACCATGCAAGGCGATTGGGCTGTCATCAATGCAACTCACCCCTCATGGGGGGAGTTCCGTATTGCAAGCAGTGCTTCGATGGCGCAAGCTGATGCTGCACTGGCACATGATGAAAATATCGGTCGATTGATTGCTTGGAGAAATAAAAAAATAGGTAAAAACTCTTTGGGAAGCGTACATATCGAAGGCATGAACATTGGTGGCGGCAATATGCTACCTGTTTTACACAACCAAGGTTTTGCGCTGACACATACCGTCATGTATGCTTATGAAGAAGAAATGAAGCAACGGGCGCAAGTGAAGAAGTTCTCCTTGGATCGACATCAAGCAGCGGCTATTTTTTCAAAATATCGTATCATGGGTGATACATTTGAGGTCACAACTATGATCCCTCATGATGATAATGCAGATGTGCTGGCATTTGTTAAAGTCGGTGTAACGCGTTTAAATGGTTCAACCACAGAAATATATGAGTTGCTTAACCCTGCATCCGAAGCCGCAACTCTCATTCGTTCGGAAATGTTGATGTCATGGGTTGGGATGTAATATCGCCTTAATATATAGCGGTCTATCCAATATGATTGATGGGGAAGGTTGCCTCAACACATCCCCATTAAAAGAAATCTTACCAAAAACATTGGCAGTCGGCTGGTCGGGTGGTTTAGACTCCACTGCCCTTCTGCTATCGTTGCATCAACAGGGATTTTCTGTCCAAGCCTGGCATATTGACCATGCTTGGCATGCACATTCTGCTGAGGATGCCTTGATGCTTAAGCAGCGTGCTCAATCTTGGGGTATCCCTTTTTTGTCCATGCGCTTGATTCAAGCCAATCAAAGCAACCGTGAAGCCCAAGCTCGGCAAGGTCGCTATGATTCATTTCATTGTTTATCCCATGAAACAGGTGTCAAACATTTGGCATTGGCGCACCACGCCGATGACCAAGCAGAAACGGTATGTATGCGTATGCTGCAAGGTGCGGGTGTGATGGGTTTGCGAGGGATGCGGTCTTACACTGTTATGCAAGGCTTACATCTTTACCGCCCTCTTTTGCATGTTCGAAGAAATATCTTGAAGCAAGCCTTGCAAGCAAGTGATATTCCTTGGTTGGAAGATGACAGTAATGCTGATATGAGTTTATGGCGCAATAAACTTCGACTTTATATGCTACCTGCGATACAAGCCCAAGGCGTGGACTCACATCAGCTTTGGATGCGTTGGCAACAGCAGGCGATACGTTTATCCGAAGAGATTGAGGAAGGTTTGAAAAACATCAACATCGAATCTGAAAAAGGTGGTTGCTGGATTGATTATCCATCATGGTATCTGTTACAACTACCCATGCGTGTGCAAGTGATTCAACGCATGGCAGCGATGACTTTGGGAGCAGGGAAAGTATTGGGTCGTCGGCATATGACCTTGATTGAATGTTGGCGGCAAAAGGGAGCCCATGCAGGCTTGGATTTATCTGGATGTCGATTGTACCGACAGGGTGAAGGGTTGCATCTTCAAGCTAGGGCGGCAACCTCGCGCCTTTAATATCGAATAGAAACCACTGATTTTATAGCACGGAGCTGAATAATATGGGAAAAAATTTACTTTTATGGGTTGTGATTGGCTTAACAATGATGAGCGTGTTTAACATGTTTAGTGCGCCAGCAGCTAAATCTGAAGCCATGACATATTCTGGGTTTATAGATCGCGTTAATCAGGGGCGAGTTGAAAAAGTAACGATTCGAGAGAATCAGGTTGCGGGTCAGTACCGTGATTTAGCGGGCGAAATGAAAACGTTTAATTTACAAACGCCCAATGATCCCAATTTGGTTAAAACCTTGTTGGACAACCAAGTGGAAGTGGATGTCAAAGCCCCCACAGAAGTTCCTTTTTTACTGTCTATTTTAATTTCATGGTTCCCTATGTTGTTATTGATTGGTGTATGGATTTTCTTTATGCGTCAAATGCAAGGTGGTGGCAAAGGTGGTGCCATGGGCTTCGGCAAGAGTAAAGCCAAATTACTGACTGAAAATGCCAATAAAGTCACCTTTGAAGATGTTGCAGGTTGTGATGAAGCCAAACAAGAAGTTACCGAAGTGATTGAGTTTTTACGCGAACCTTCCAGATTCACCCGTTTGGGTGGAAAAATCCCCAAAGGTATTTTGCTTGTAGGGCCTCCAGGGACAGGGAAAACACTACTTGGGCGTGCCATTGCTGGGGAAGCCGATGTGCCTTTCTTCTCGATTTCAGGTTCTGATTTTGTCGAAATGTTTGTCGGTGTGGGTGCTTCGCGTGTGCGTGATATGTTTGAACAAGCCAAAAAGAGCGCACCATGTATTGTATTCGTGGATGAAATTGATGCCATGGGTCGTCATCGTGGCGCGGGTGTGGGTGGTGGCAATGATGAGCGTGAACAAACATTGAACCAAATGCTCGTGGAGATGGATGGTTTTGAGGCCAATGAAGGTGTGATTATTGTAGCAGCCACCAATCGCCCAGATGTGCTTGATCCTGCTTTGCTGCGTCCAGGGCGTTTTGACCGTCAAGTGACGGTGGGTAATGCTGATTTAGCAGGTCGCATGCAAATTCTTAAAGTACACATGAAGAGAGTTCCTTTATCCAGTGATGTTAAAGTGAAGGTGATTGCTCGTGGAACACCTGGATTTTCAGGTGCTGAATTGGCAAACCTTGTCAATGAAGCGGCATTGAATGCGGCACGTTTAAACCGTGATAAAGTGACTGCGGCTGATTTTGATGAAGCCAAAGATAAGGTTATGATGGGAACAGAGCGTCGCTCGATGGCGATGACAGAAGATGAAAAGAAACTGACAGCTTACCATGAAAGCGGTCATGCCTTGGTGGCGATTCATTGCCCATCATCGGATCCGATTCATAAAATGACCATTATTCCGCGTGGTCGTGCTTTGGGCATGGTCATGCGTTTGCCTGAAAAGGATGAATATTCGCAATCGCGTGAAAAAATGCATGCCAGTATCGCTATTGCCATGGGTGGGCGTGTCGCGGAAGAATTGATTTTTGGTTACGACAAAGTGACTTCGGGCGCATCCAGTGATATTCAAATGGCAACAGGGCTGGCGCGTAAAATGGTCACGCAATGGGGTTTATCCGATAAATTAGGTCCTTTGCTTTATTCTGAAAATGAGCAAGAAATATTTTTGGGGCGTTCAGTGGCACAGCAACAACATGTATCCGATGAGACGTTTCGCTTGATTGATATGGAAATTCGTAACTTTGTGGATGCAGGTTATGACTTGGCTAAAAAGATTCTCTCTGAGAACCTGGATGACTTACATCGTTTAGCAGAAGGTGCATTGGAATATGAAACGCTTTCAGGTGATGATATTACAAAGATTTTAGCAGGTAAGCCGTTGAATCGTCAAGATATTCAAGGTATTGATATGCGTAAAAAAGACCATGATCATGGACAAGATGAAAACATTGATTTGGATGCTGATGCGAAGCCAGAAGGTAATGAAGCGGGTCAAATTCACTGATGCCAAGTGGGCATCAAGAGGTCAGTTCTTGGCTTCGTCAAGCGGGTAAACCTGCTTGGATGATGGGGGTGCTAAATTGCACCCCCGATTCATTTTCAGATGGTGGGCAATATTTTAATGTCGACAAAGCTGTTCAGCATGGGGTTCAGATGCATGAAGCAGGCGCAAGCCTGATTGATGTTGGCGGTGAATCGACACGTCCGGGAGCTTCCTTTATATCTATTGAGGAAGAGTTAAAACGTGTGATTCCTGTGGTACAGACCTTGGTCAAAGCTGGGTGCTCAGTTTCAATTGATACACGAAAAGCTGAGGTGATGCGGCAAGCAGTTGAGGTGGGGGCATGCATGATCAATGATGTCACAGCACTGTCTTATGATGAACATAGTTTGTCTACTGCGGCTAAAATGGGCGTGGATGTTTGCTTGATGCATATGCAAGGAACGCCAAAGAGTATGCAGGAAAACCCTTGCTACGAAGATGTTATGCAAGCGGTTATTGGCTATTTTGAGGCACGCATTGAAGCGTGTTTACAAGCAGGTATACAACAAGCTTCTATTATTTTGGATCCAGGCATTGGTTTTGGTAAACGGCAACAAGATAACCTACACTTGATTATGCACATCGATGTACTAAAAAAGTATTTTAACTTACCTGTTCTTTTGGGGGTTTCTCGCAAGTCATTGATTGGCACGATTACAGGGGCTGTAGTTGAAGATAGAGAGTTCGAAACAGGTATTTTGGATGCCTTTGGTATTTACTTGGGTGTTGATGGTGTGCGTGTCCATAATGTAGCACTTCAAAAACGTGCGAATATGATGGCTATGGCATTAAGTGATGCGCGATACGGGGAAAACAACCTAGAATAAGGGAGGGGACTTACATGAATGATCTTATTGCATGGGCACATAGCCAACTGACCCTTCTTGATCTTGTGGATATCTCTGTGGTTGCTGTGGTTGTGTATTTTGCCTTACGTTTGATTCGTGGCACGCGTGCCGAACAAATGTTGATTGGTTTGGCTGTTTTATTTGTGGTTTATAAGGCAGCACGTGCTTTTGACCTACTCACCGTGGAGTGGATGTTTTCACAGTTTTTCTCTGCTTTCATTGTTATTTTTGTTGTTTTATTTCAAAGTGAAATTCGTCGTGGTTTGATGCATGTTGCAGCCAACCCTTGGGCTCCCAACCCTCATTCTATTGAAGATATGGTTGAGGAACTGATTGCCTCATCCCAAAGCCTGATTCGACGAAAATGGGGGGGAACCATCGTTGTTGAACGTGAAACTGGCTTGAAACATTTGATGGAGTCGGGCGTAAATATCGAAGCTCCCTTAACCCCTGATGTCATTCAAACGCTTTTTTGTCCGCATACGCCACTGCATGATGGTGCAGTGATTGTTCAAAATGGTTCAGATGGTGTTTGTATTGTCGCAGCGCGGGTTCTTTTGCCTTTGGCACAAGCGAATAGTTTGCCAGGAGGTTTTGGTACACGGCATCGCTCTGCTGTGGGGGTGACCGAAGAAAGTGATGCTCTGGTTTTGGTGATTTCTGAAGAACGTGGAGAAATCCACATTGCTCGTGACGGCATCTTAACCCCAGCGTTAAAAGGCGATATTCTGAGAGTCGAACTGTTACGCCACTTAAAAAATACCTAGGACGATTACCATGCGTATATTTAAACCTTGGATGCTGCATATTTGGGCTATATCCATTGCTATTATCTTATGGATTCAAGTACATGGGGAAGGGGAAGGAACCCTTAGTTTGGATGCGTCGATTCAATTGCAAGGACTTCCTGAACATATGGTGATTGTGAATAACCTCCCTTCTAAAGTTCGCATTACTGTTCAGGGTTTACAGGCACGCTTAAAAACACTCCAAGGACAAGATGTTTTCATTCCCCTCAATGTAAGTGATTTATCTGAACCTGCTGTGATTCAGCGCGCTTTTAATTTAGAAGATGTCCATCTACCTGCGGGATTGCGTATTGAAAAAGTACAACCTGATCATCTGGAGTTACAAATTGATCGGGTGGTTACCCGTACTGTAGGCGTTCACCCCAATTTTGATTTGCCTGACCAATGGGAAGTTCAAATGGTATCTGTTAAACCTGCTATGGTTCATATTCAAGGTCCTGAAGTTTGGTTGGAATCTTTAACATCAGTGGATACACTGCCCTTAAAACCAACACTGAAAACGGGTTCTTTTGAAATGAAAACTGATATTGTTGTACCCGCTGAAAAATCGGTTCATTTGGAAGAGGATAAAGTGAGCTTCACCATCAAAGGCATACTTTCAAAAAAAGAAATTTTAGCTCCTATACCTGAACCAAGTTTGAAACCTATGCCTATACACAAACAACTTGCAGAACCTTATAGCCAAGAGATCACAGAAATAAATCAAATAACAAATAACACAATGATCATCGAACCCTATAGTGCAGAGGTTCAAGAAAAATTACCCTTAGAGAATATGAAGGAGACACCATGAGAAAATACTTTGGCACAGACGGCGTGCGAGGTACAGTCAATCAAGATCCCATGACGGCTGAATTTGCCTTACGTTTGGGGCGTGCAGCGGGACATGTATTAACCCAACATTTATCCCATCGTCCTCAAATTCTCATTGGTAAAGACACCCGATTATCGGGCTACATGATTGAATCGGCATTGTGCGCAGGCTTAACGGCGCAAGGTATGGATGTTAAACTGGTCGGTCCTATACCCACGCCAGCGGTTGCTTATTTGACCCGTAGTTTACGTGCCGATGCGGGGGTTATGCTATCGGCATCGCATAATCCTGCTGGAGATAATGGTATTAAATTTTTTGGTGGAGATGGTTTTAAGCTTCCAGATGTGGTTGAACTTGAAATTGAAGCCTGCCTGGATGATTTGCCTCCTTTACCAGCTCCTCTGGAAATTGGTAAAGCGGAACGTGTTGATGATGCCAGAGGACGCTACATTGAATTCCTCAAGGCATCCTTGCCTCGCGATTTGCGTTTGGATGGTTTGAAAGTGGTCATCGATTGTGCCAATGGTGCAGCTTATGATGTTGCACCACGCATGCTTAAAGAGTTGGGCTGCGATGTCGTTGCCATGTTTGACACCCCCGATGGTTACAATATCAATCAGCATTGTGGTTCAACATACCCTGAATTTATGTGCCAGAAAGTGGTGGAAGTCGGGGCTGATGTAGGCTTGGCTTTGGATGGTGATGCAGATCGATTGATAGCATGTGATGGGCAGGGTGAACTGGTGGATGGTGATCGCGTCATCGCAATTTTAGCTGAGCATACACAGCAGCAAGGTTTATTGTCGGGTGGGGCAGTGGTCACCACTTTGATGAGCAATATGGGTCTGGAACGCTACCTGAATGGTTTGGGTTTACAGATGCATCGTGCAGCGGTGGGTGATCGCTATGTCTTGGAGATGATGCGAGAGGAATCGTGCAACTTGGGTGGTGAGCAGTCAGGGCATGTCATTCTTTTGGATAGCAATACCACAGGTGATGGTTTGATGACCGCTTTGCAACTGTTATGTGCCATGAAATCTCAGGGCCTCGGCTTGGATGCCATGGCATCGGGCATGTCGCTTTTTCCACAAAAATTATGGAATATCGTTTTGACCCAACGGATTGATGTGATGGAAAATCCTGTGATTAAAAAAGCGATACGCATAGCAGAAGAACGCTTGGGTAGGATAGGACGTGTCAATGTACGCATGTCAGGCACAGAACCGAAAGTTCGTGTGATGGTTGAAGCGGAAGAGCAAGACCTCATGTTATCGGTGGGGGATAGACTTGCCGAGGTCATTCAAGGAGAGTATTCACTTTAAGCAGCAGGGCAATCGCATTAAAACCCCTGTAATAATTTTTATGAAAAGTGAATAAATAATCATATAAAACAATACTTTAACTAATATATAGCCATGGTATAATAATGGCACTATGACAAATAAAACAACAACTTCATCCATTATCAAGCATTTTTCATCCATTGTTGACCCTCGTCTGAACAGGCGAAAGCAACATCACCTCAAAGATATATTTTTTATCACGCTTTGCGCATCCATTTGTGGTGCCGATAGCTGGGTTGCCATTGAAACCTTTGGGAAGGCAAAAGAAGCATGGTTTACCAAGATATTATCATTGAAACATGGGATCCCTTCGCACGATACTTTTGGCTATGTTTTTTCAATGATTGATACTGAAGAATTTAGCCGATGTTTTAGTCGTTGGGTGGCAGATTTAAGCGAACTTAGCGACGGCGAAATCATCAGTATTGATGGTAAATGTTTGCGAAGAAGTATGGATACAGCATCGAATAAAGCCGCGATTTATATGGTCAGTGCATGGGCTTCATCGAATCAACTTGTACTGGGTCAGCAGCGTGTGGATGATAAATCAAATGAGATTACAGCCATTCCCAAGCTATTGATGCAACTCGATATTGCAGGTGCTGTTGTAACGCTGGATGCGATGGGATGCCAGACCAAAGTTGCTAATGATATTATCGAACGGAATGCTGATTATATGTTGAGTCTTAAAGGAAATCAGGGACTTTTACATAAAGATGTTGCCTTATTTTTTGAATCAAAACATACCTCACCAGTAGTAGGTTTTGAGAGTGTGGATGGCGGTCATGGACGCATAGAAACACGATCAGTTCGGGCATCATCTGACATTGATTGGTTGATAGAGCGTCACCCTACATGGAGAGGTTTACGCAGTATTGTTGCTGTCACGGCTGAAAGAGAATGCAATAGAAAAGTAAGCGAAGAAACACGTTACTTCATCAGTAGCCTAGATGCTGAAAACCCCAAACGCCTTGGTCACATTATCCGAGCCCATTGGGGCATTGAAAATAAGCTTCACTGGGTTCTCGATTGTGCTTTTGATGAGGATTCTAACCGTACCAGAAAAGGTAATAGTGCTGCAAATATGGCTGTCATCAGGCATATTTCTTTGAACTTAATTAAGGCAGATAAAATGTCAAAAATAGGCATTAAAAACAGACGACTTAAGGCAGGATGGGATAATGATTATATGGCGGCGCTGCTGCTAGGAGACGCTTAATTTTAATGCGATTGCCCTAATCGACACTATTACCTGTATTGGTCAACGTATGACCAAAATAAACCGTGCCACCAGGGGTGCTATATTTATCTTGAGAAACAGTCAGCGTAAAACCTGCCACAGGCAAGATAATAGTCTTCACTGTATTCGATGTTGCTGTTCGTAGAGCATTCGATGCATCCGTATAAGTTGCCGAAGCTTGGTTGCCAATCACAGTGTCTGCCAGCGGTGTCGCAGCTGATGCTTGCGATGGCTGAAAAGACATGGTACATGTGAGCATAAACGCCACAGCACCAAGGTAAGTGGCAAACTTCGATCGAGTTTGCGATATTGATTTCATATTTTCATCTCCTTTTTTTCCTGCATTTAAACTATCATCCAACCGTCATTCCAGAGTTCTTCGCTAGCCCGTCATTCCAGAAGGCTTGTATCTGGAATCTAAGACCCTCGATACACGCATTCGAGGGTGACGAAATAAAACGTCATTCCAACACCACCCAATCGTCATTCCCGAGTTCTTCGCTAGCTCGTCATTCCAGAAGCCTTGTATCTGGAATCTAAGACCCTCGATACACGCATTCGAGGGTGACGTAGGTGTCGCATTCAAAGGTGACGTGTGTGATATTCAGGAGTGACGTGGTGTGGTATTCGAGGGTGACGTGATTATCACACTCAAGGGCGGAGGATGAAAATGAAAAACACATGAAAAAATCATTTCAATGGTATAATCTGCATTCGAGCGGACACTTTTTTACTCTTTTCCCCTTTCAAAACATTTAAATCCCAACGTAAAAAACGATATTCGATCAGCGGTACTTTCACTTTTTTCCAACGACCATCCGCTTGCTTCACACGTCGCATCAAAGGCATCGGCTTGTAACTCACACCATCCAAACTTGCCAAGGCATGACGTGGGCGTTCGCTTCCTTTCATATAAATCATCCCCACAGGAATCGGCAAGGTGCCTTTTAAATCACTCACGCCATGTGATGTATTGTTATGATATATTGCGATATATTCCAAAACATCACCGGGTTTTGCTGCTTTGGCAGGCAGACGTTTCTCAACATCTTTTTTTATCACAATCTGATAGGCATCCATGCGCACACTCACCGTTTCTTTCACATCGGATGCCGATGCCAACGTCGAACAAAGCATCATCATCAAAGACAATAGACCTAATATTCTCATTCATCTCCCCCTTTTTCACTCATAATTTTGCGACCAACATCATACGATTAACATCAAAGCGTCAATATTTGGATTGGCTAACATTACCTACACCCATGGATAAAAACGGTAATATATCTCACGAAAGGCATCTTCACCCTGTATTGAGGTACATCGACAAATTTCATGCCACTTTTTTTTCATCAAAAATAGGCGGCGGCATATCATCACCTACGAGTGCTTGTATCGAGGGTTTGTGGTCAAGAAATTCCCGATAAAATATTTCGGGTATGAGGATTTACTGGTATGAGAGAATGACCGTGCTTTTATTTCGGTAATGACGCGAGTGAAAAAACGCTACTGCATGCGTTCAATCCAACATTGCATGCAACAAACCACCACGAAAAGGGGGAAAACCGATGCCATAAATCATCGCAGCAT
>NVWS02000115.1 GCA_002746295.2 Zetaproteobacteria bacterium | reverse complement strand
TTTTCGATTTCAGTGGCGTTGATTCAAGCAGGAAAACCAATATTGGCATGTATTTACGATCCGATTCGCAAAGAAATATTTACAGCCATACGTGGTCAAGGTCTTTCATGCAACGATCAAAGAATATCATCCGTGATGGACAAAGGGCTGGCTGAATCTGTTGGTTTCTTAGATTTCAAACGCCTACCGCCTCATCTTGCGAGCACTTTTGCAACACAAAAAATTTACCGCAGTCAACGCAATCTTGGTACTTGCGCCCTTGAATGGGCATGGCTTGCCGCAGGTAGAGGGCAATTTATTGTGCATGGTCGTGAAAAATTATGGGATTATGCAGCAGGCATTTTACTGGCAGAAGAAGCAGGCTGTGTGGTCACTGACTTTGCAGGCATGCCACCTTTCTCAAAACAAGGCTTGAGTAGTGCCATTGTTGCCGCGCCTGCCCGACTTCACCCATCCCTTCTAGACCATTTAAGCACGGGGTAATTTTAGACTTTTGACTTTATTCGGTCATGCTGTCCAAGCTTTTACAATGGAAAGGAGGTGTATATGAAGAAAATTACAGCAGTGATTAAACCATTTAAATTGGATGATGTGAAGGATGCTTTATTGGAAATGAATATTGTAGGTATGACGGTCACCGAAGTACGGGGGCATGGTCGTCAAAAAGGGCATACTGAATTATACCGTGGTGCAGAATACAATGTTGATTTTGTGCCTAAAACTGAAATTTCCACGGTGGTTAGCAGCGAGCAAGTTGATGCAGTGATTCAAGCTATTGTTGGCGCTGCACGCACGAATAAGATTGGTGATGGGAAAATATTTGTCACTGATGTGGAGCGTGTGATTCGTATTCGTACGGGTGAAGAAGATAGTGACGCATTAGCATAATTATAGTTGTTTAAGTTATTAAAATGGTATTTTTTTTCTTTTTCAAAGGTTTTTCAATATAGTCATTACTCGTATAAAGCTACCTCTTAGTTCGTCATTCCCGAAATTTTTTATCGGAAATCTATCTATAGATCCTCCAACAAAACCCCCGACACAAACATTCGGGGGGTGACGATTCGGTTGATGAACGAAAGGGTCGTTTCATACTTAAAGCACTATAACAACATTGGATGCTATCATCAAAAATTTAAGGGAGTTTTAGATGGACGTTTTTTTTCTTACCATGGGTGCAGCCATGGTGCTAGCAATGCATGCTGGTTTTGCATTTTTAGAAGTGGGTACAGTACGTAAAAAGAATCAGGTCAATGCGTTAACCCGCGTCATTACTGATTTTGGGTTTTCAACTTTGGCTTATTTCTTCATCGGTTTTGCTGTGGCTTATGGGATTAACTTTTTCGCACCTGTTTCAGAGTTAAATATGATGGGCGGCAAGCCCAATGGTTATGAAATGGTACATTTCTTTTTCTTATTAACCTTTGCCGCAGCGATTCCTGCGATTATTTCAGGTGGTATTACCGAACGTGTTCGCTTTTGGCCCAATGCCTTGGCGACTGTTCTATTGGTCGCTTTCATTTACCCCTTCTATGAAGGCATGATTTGGAATGGTCATTTTGGTTTTCAAGCATGGTTACATGAGAATTTTGGTGCAGAATTTCATGATTTTGCAGGCTCAGTCGTGGTTCATGCCATGGGTGGTTTTTTAGCTTTGGGAGCTGTGACATTACTCGGCGCACGTTTGGGGCGTTACAGTAAAGAAGGTAAAATGAAAGCGATTTTACCCTCCAATATTCCATTCTTAGCCTTAGGATCTTGGGTTTTGTGCGTGGGATGGTTTGGCTTTAATGTGATGAGTGCAGGTACTGTTGACGGCGCATCGGGTTTGGTTGCCATCAATTCATTGCTTGCCATGGTTGGCGGTTTACTTGCAGCCTTGGTGGTGGGTAAAAATGACCCTGGTTTTGTTCACAATGGTGCATTGGCAGGTTTGGTGGCGATTTGTGCAGGCTCTGATCTTGTTCACCCTATGGGCGCGATGGTGATTGGCATGGTAGCGGGTACTGTCTTTGTTTGGGGTTTTGAATTTATCCAAAGTAGACTGAAATTGGATGATGTATTGGGTGTGATTCCATTGCACGGGGTGTGTGGTGCTTGGGGCGGTATTGCTGCGGGTATTTTTGGCTCGACTGCTTTGGGTGGTGCA
This sequence comes from Zetaproteobacteria bacterium, assembly GCA_002746295.2. Taxonomy (GTDB): domain Bacteria; phylum Pseudomonadota; class Zetaproteobacteria; order Mariprofundales; family Mariprofundaceae. The sequence goes on along the minus strand of NVWS02000115.1, from coordinate 36,915 downwards.
GGTGGTGTGACATTTATGTCACAACTGATTGGAACCTTGGTCGGTGTGAGTATTGCTATTGTCGGCGGTTTTATCGTTTATGGTATCATCAAAACCACCATAGGCATTCGGCTTTCAGAAGAAGATGAGTTTATGGGCGCTGACTTGGCGGTTCACCATATCAGTGCAAACCCTGAAGAAGATATGGGCTCATAAAGGTTATTTCGATACATTTAAACAAGGCGCAGCTTCGGCTACGCCTTTTTTGCTTAGGGCTAGAGGTGAATATGATTGGAAAAATGAATACATTGACCGTATTAAAAGAAGTCGATTTTGGTATCTATTTGGATGGAGGCACTTTGGGTGAAGTGCTGTTACCGATACGTTATGTTCCAGAAGACTGTAAAGTTGGCGAAAAACTGGATGTGTTTTTATACCATGATTCGGAAGATCGCGTCATTGCCACCACAGAAACACCCTATGCCAAAGTGGGTGAATGTGCCTATTTGAAATGTATTGCCACCAACAGTGCAGGCGCTTTTCTGAATTGGGGTTTGATGAAAGATTTACTCGTTCCCTTTAATCAACAAAAACCACCCATGGAAGAAGGAAAGTCTTACGTTGTTTATCTTTATATGGATGACCAAAGTGGGCGCATCGCTGCTTCGGCCAAACTGGATCGTTTTTTATTCCAAGATAGTGATGAGGATTTTAAAGCGGGTGACGCAGTGAACTTACTCAACGCCAACAAAACAGACTTGGGCTATAAAGTGATTATCAATCACACCCATTGGGGTTTATTGCATGAACACGATGCCAGCCGCTCGCTTAAACGCGGTGAGCATTTCAAGGGTTATATCAAAAACATCCGTGATGATGGAAAAATTGATGTTTGTTTGCATGTCGATACCCGTGAAAAACTTGATACTACAGCACAAGCCATTCTAAAATCATTGCGTAAACATGATGGATTCATGCCTTACCATGATAAAAGTTCGCCAGAGGATATTTTACGTGTCTTCTCCATGAGCAAAGGCTTATTCAAAAAAGGCATCGGTAGTTTATATAAAGCCAAAATGATTCGTATTGCATCGGATGGCATTCACCTTCATAATATTTGGGAAGGAAAATAATGCCTGATTTAGCACCGTGGATTAAGCAAGTGGCACGCGGCAAGCATGGTTCGGAACATTTAAGCCAAGATGATGCACGCACTGTTTTTTCAGCACTTTTAAACCCCGAAGCTGATTTATTGCAACTGGGCGCATTTTTGATTGCCCAACGTATGAAGGGTGAAACATCACAAGAACTCACAGGGTTTATTGAAGCATCTCGGCAACATATTCAAGATTTTGATGCCTATCACGCACCCCAAGGTTCGGTTGATTTACCCTGTTATGCAGGCAAACGCCGTGCTGCGCATGCCTATCTTGTGGCTGCGTTGCGTATGCGTGATGCTGGTGTTCCCATCTTTATTCACGGCGTGGCATCCATTGAAGGACGCATCAGTGCATGGGATATTTTGGAAAAAGAAGGCGTTGCTCGCGTTCATAGCTTGCAAGATGCACAAAATATCATGCAGCAAGATGGTATGGTGTATATGGATTTAAGCGATATATCTCCTGATTTATATCGCATCTATCAATTGCGACCACGTTTGGGCGTGCGCTCATTTGCCAATACGGTCGCTCGTTTACTCAACCCCATGCAATGTGAAGGTCAGTTGAATGGTTTTTTTCATACGCCGTATGCCAATTATATGGCAGAAGCCAATATCGCCTTAAAACAACCACGTTCATTGGTGTTTATGGGTGCGGAAGGCGAACCTGAACTTTATGCTGACCGCCAAAAAGTGGTCAAAATGCAAGTGGCAGAGCATATCCGTGATATTCATTTTGAGGATGCAGGTTATGATCCCTATCCTCGCCAAGGCATGGAGGATTTGAATGAAATTTTTACACAGTTTAAGCAGATGAACCATACACCAAGCGCCAGTGAAGAAGCCCGTATTGGGCGGATAGAGCAGGCTTTTTCTTGGGCTTCAGGTCAAAGTATGCAGGAATCACCTTATGCCTGAGCGTATTTTAAGCATTGAAAATAAGTTCAAACAACTGCACACCTTGATGGTGTTATTGCGTGAAGAATGTCCTTGGGATCAAAAGCAAACGATTGAAAGTTTACGCCGATGCTTGTTGGAAGAATCACATGAAGTGCTGGAAGCGATGGAAACCGCTCATCAAACAAACCAATGGCAAGATTTGAGAAGTGAACTGGGTGATTTATTGCTGCAAATTTCGTTTCACTGTTGTATTGCTGAGGAAAAAAAACAGTTTAATTTTGATGATGTCATTGATACCTTGGTGGTAAAAATGATTTACCGCCACCCGCATGTCTTTGCTGATGCCAAGCCTCAAGATTTATTGGAACAGTGGGAATCCTTAAAAGATGATGAACATCAAGAGCGAACAAGCTTGATGGATGGTATCCCACCCCTGCCCGCTCTTGCCTATGCACAAAAACAGCAAGAACGCGCGGCGCGGGTAGGTTTTGATTGGGATCGTCCCGATGATGTGATTGAAAAAATGCAAGAAGAATTGGATGAATTGGCATACGAAATTCGCCATCAACACCCACAATCGCGTATAGAAGATGAATTTGGTGATGTCTTGTTTACCCTGACCAACCTTGCAAGACAATTGAATATTGATGCTGAATTATGCTTGATGCAAAGCAATCGGAAATTCGATGCACGTTTTCGTCGCATGGAAAATATAGCATCGAAAGAATCTTTGGATTTGAAACAATTAAAATTGGATGCCTTGGAAGCTTTATATCAACAAGCCAAACAAGAGATTATGGAGTCAATATGAGTGAAGGGAATGAAAACAAGCCCAACCCACAAGAAATGCAGGTTCAACTACCACCCGAAGTTCAACGTGGTGTGTATGCCAATCAAATGCTTGCATCCCATACCCAAGAAGAATTTATTTTGGATTTTATTTTAACCACTGCACCTTCGGCAGTGGTGAATGCTCGTGTGGTGATTTCCCCGAGTCATGCCAAGCGTATGGTGGCAGCCTTACAGGAAAATATTCAAAAGTATGAAACTCGTTTTGGTGAGATCGCTCCTGTCATGCCACAGCTTCCCGATCATGTGGTTCGGCATTAAAGGTCGATAATCCATCAAGAATTTACGCAGGCATGGTTGTAGCACATCATCAACATACTGTATGTGTAAGCTGACTTTATGAACACTTCAATATCACGAACAATAAAAAAGGCGAGTCATCAAGACTCGCCTTTTCTACATTCCCATCTTAATCACATAACTGATGTTACGCACTTGATTGAAAATTAGCGTCAGTCTCATCGTCACCCCCCCGAGTGCTTTTGTCGGAGAGCTATGTGAATGCGAGGCTAAAGCCTCATTTCCAACTTGGCTGTTCTCCGCGCCTTCGCGGTGAATCTTGAAAGCGGATATTTCAGTGTATTGCGTGGGGTTGCGAAAGCTTTTTTACTGCGGAGGCGCTGAGGAAATTAAAGTTAAATATATCGGAAGTGCGACTTTAGTCGCGCCACGATGATGATGAGGCGGTGTGCGTAACATCAGTCACATAAGTGTCGCGGAGGAACACAAGTCTCATCTTTTGGCGGTGTGGGTGTTAAATGCCAAATTTCACGGTTGTAATCTTCCATCGTACGATCAGTGGAGAACTTACCACTGTATGCTGTATTCAAAATACTCATACGCTGCCAACGCTCTTTATCTTGGTAGGCTTCTGCGGCTTTCTGTTGTGCATCAATATATGAACGGAAATCAGCAGCCACCAACCAAGGATCATCATGGCAACGAATCGAGCCTGTAATCGGTGCAAATAAACCTGGTTCAAACTGGCTAAAGTGACCACATTCAATCAAGTCCATGACGCGTTTGAAATCCTCATCCGCAGCAATGATGTTGTTTGGCGTATAAGTTGGACGAATCGCTTCAACTTCATCCGTTGTGAGACCAAATAAGAAGAAATTATCATTGCCCACTTCTTCACGAATTTCAATGTTGGCACCATCCAACGTACCAATGGTCATCGCACCATTCATCATGAACTTCATATTACCAGTTCCCGATGCTTCTTTACCTGCTGTTGAAATTTGCTCAGATAAATCGGCTGCGGGCGCAATGATTTCCATCGCCGATACACGGTAATTGGGAAAGAAAACAAGCTTTAATTTATTCCCAACATCAGGGTCATTGTTAATCACTTCGGCAACATTGTTAATCAACTTGATGATTTGTTTTGCCATATAATAACCGGGGGCAGCTTTACCACCAATCAACACGCAACGATTCGTCCAATTGGCTGTATCGCCACGTTTGATGCGGTCATACAGGTGAATCACATGCAAAATATTCAATTGTTGACGTTTGTATTCATGGATACGTTTCACCTGAATATCAAACATCGCATCTGGGTTGAATGTGACACCACAAACTTCTTCTACGACTTTCGATAAACGTTCTTTATTTTGACGTTTACATGCTGACCATTGTTCACGAAAATTCGCATCATCTACCCGTAACTCAAGCTGTTGTAATTCGCTTAACTGGGTAATCCAGTCATCACCAATTTCGCTGCTAATCAACGCACTTAATGGTTTATTGCACCATGCCATCCAACGACGTTGGGTCACACCATTGGTTTTATTGTTGAATTTTTCAGGCCAAAGTGCATAAAAATCAGCAAACAAACCTTCAACCAACAAATCAGAATGCAATTGCGCCACACCATTGATGGAGAAACTTCCGACAATAGCTAAATATGCCATGCGCACCTGTTGTACATCACCTTCTTCAATGATGGACATACGACGTTGACGTTCAACATCGCCTGGATATTTTTGCGCCAATGCTGCCAAGAAGCGTCCGTTGATTTCATAAATAATATCCAATACACGCGGCAACAAACTGCGAAACAATGAAACAGACCAACGTTCCAAGGCTTCAGGTAACAAGGTATGATTGGTATAAGCCATGGTATGTTGGGTAATATCCCAAGCTTCATCCCATGTTAAGCGATAATCATCCATCAAAATACGCATCAATTCAGCCACCGATACGGTTGGGTGGGTATCGTTGAGTTGAAATACATTTTTTGCCGAAAATTCACTGAAATCTTCACCGTGGACATTCACCCATTGACGCAAGACGTCTTTGATACTGGCAGGGGCTAAGAAATATTGTTGACGCAAACGTAATTCTTTACCATTTTCACTGGAATCATTGGGGTATAGTACCATGGAGATATGTTCGGCTTCATTTTTAGAAGCGACAGAGCCTGCATAATCACCCGCGTTAAACTCACCCAAATCAAACTCATCGGTGGCTGCGGACTTCCATAAACGCAAGGTATTCACCGTACCATTTTTATAGCCTGGAATCGGTGTATCAAAAGGCACTGCTAACACGTCATTGCTATCGACCCAACGCACACGAAGATTGCCTTGATCGTCATGGTAATACTCAGAGCGTCCACCAAAGTGAATGCGTTGGGTATATTCAGAACGTTCAACTTCCCAAACATTACCACCACGCAACCAATGATCAGGATCTTCCATTTGATAACCATTTTCAATATGTTGACGAAACATGCCATATTCATAACGAATACCGTAACCTGTCACAGGCAATTGTAAGGTGGCACAACTATCAACAAAACAAGCTGCCAAACGTCCTAAACCACCATTACCCAAGCCAGCATCACGTTCTTCTTCAACTATTTCTTCAAAATCAAGCCCCAAATCATGTAAGGCTTTAACCACTTCCTCATCCAAGCCTAAATTTAATACCGCATTGCCCAAAGCACGACCCATCAAAAATTCTAAAGATAAATAGTAAGCACGTTTACCATTTTGTTCTTCATGCGCATCTTTGGTGTTTTTCCAGCATTCCATCAAACGATCTCGAATAGCAAAAGCTAAGGCTTGATATTTATAATTTTTTACATGGCTTGATGTGTGTTGCCCCAATGTACGCAGGTAATGACGCTGAATACCTTGGACTAAGTCCGCGCTCGTTTTACCCACACATGGAACATCTGTAATTCTACGCATTCTTGCTTCTTGCTCGGTCATAATAAAAACACCTTGGGGTATAATTGGATAGGCTTCACGTTTTACCCACGTGAACAAACAAAAGCACCTAGGGTCAATCAGACGCCTAAGTGCTTTTTCAATCGAGTTTGATACTACAAATTAAAATTCAGCCGCTAGTTTTAATGTATACAGCTTCTTACTTCCCACTGTCGCATACTCACCCGTTAGATTTAAGAATGGGAAAATAGATACTTTCGCACCGATGGCCATGGTGGTCGATGTTTTTTTGTATTCTTTCAAAAAACCGCCCGTTGCAGCAATGCCTTGCGGTGTCGATGTGGATTGAACTTGTCCCACTTCAATATAAGGTTTAAAGATAGGCAAATCTGCCCCCAACATGGCTGCATACCCTGTGTCTTTCACACTTAATTCGGGTACGCCAGTCAATTTACTTTGATACGCACGTACATTGAACTCAACCATCGGTAAAGGAATCATCGAACCAAAGGCAATACGCCCTTCATAACCCGTAATTTTAATATTTGATTGTGGAATCGCGGTGTACATATAGCTGAAATCCAAACCAAAAGGAATACCTGCTGAAATACGTAATTTAGGAATAATCATACCTGATTGCCCTGCATTACCCAGTTTTTGCCAAGCTGTACTATTTACTTGCAAAGAAGTGGCTTCCACACCGACTTGAAAACCTACAGGGATAATACCTGCTGAATGCGGCTCAGCAGAGTTACTTGGGTTCATCCAAATCGCTGCGGATAAATCATCCGATATATTTTGAAAATTTGCTTGTCCTATAGCCTGCAAACCTTGAATTGTAAAGGCTGCTGCTGATACTTGTGTTCCAGCCAACACCATGGATCCTGCCAATAAAACACCATGAATTTTTTTCATCAATTAAACTCCTATGCTTTTCAATTTACCGCGAGCTTAGGTTTCATGATGCCATTGGCAAACAAAATTTATCATTTAAGCAGCTTGTTTCCATACCTTGCGAACCTGAAGTATGCGTGCTAACAAGGATGGGACGGGGCGTAAAGCATGTGCACGCACATCATGTTCCCATGTCAAAACGCCTTGAACCGCAATATATATTTTTTCAGACAGCTCATAATCACCCATCCATTCCTGTATAGTATGCTGTAAAGGCTCCACCAGTATAGACACAATTAATTCATTTGGAACCTTCTGAACATACTTTTGAAGCCATGCTTCAATTTCACCCAAATCCGCATATTGAATAGATTGTGTCAATGTTTGCCATTGTAAACATGCCGAGGCGATGGTTTCATCATTGAGTGCTTGAACACGCCCAGGGCATCCTTTGGCCAAGTTTTCAGCCAATAGCAATGATGTTTGGGGCAATGCCATCTTTTTTAAAACAGTTCGTACATCATGCAGCGCAAGCGGTGAGCAGTGTTCCAACATACAGCGTGAGCGAATGGTTTCAGGTAGTGCGCTCAAATCATGGCAAACCATCAACAAAAGTGCGCCTTCAGCAGGTTCTTCCAAACCTTTTAATAAAGCATTGGCTGCTGCTAAATTCATACGGTTCGCATCATCTATAATCATCACACGTCGCTCACTTCTCATACCCGTTAAGGTGAGAAAATCCAATGCATGACGAATTTGTTCCACACGAATATCCCGTCGAAAGCGTTTCTTTTTTTCATCCCAGTCCAAGCCAACTTGCGCCAAATCGGGATGTGAACCGCCAAGCACCATTTCACATGCGTGACACTGACCACATGCCTGCCCATCGGGTCTGAGGGATTCACAGACATAAATTTGTGCCATTGTATGTGCCAGCATGGCTTTACCCATACCTTGCATACCATAAATCATCCAAGCATGGGGGAGTTTTTTCTGTCGATATAAATCTGAAAATCGCTGTTGTGTGTCAGCATGTCCCAAAATACCTTGGGCTAGCATATAATGCTTTGACGAATCTGTTGTTGAATCACTTCAATGGGTTGAGAAGCATCCAAGCGTACAACCCGTGTCGTATTTTCTATATAAATACTCTCGAAAGCTTGATGAACGCGTTGGTGAAAGGTCATGGTTTCATCATCAAAATGGTTGTTTTTTTCACCTTTTTGTTGTCGTTTTTTTATACGTAATAAGGCCGTTTCTATGCTCACATCCAACCAAAAGGTTTGTTTTGGAACACAACCCATTTCAGCAAATGCCAACATGGGGCGTAAATTAACACCGCAATCCAAACCACGTGCTGCCAGTTGATAGGCTAAGGTTGAATCAGAATAACGATCACACAACACCCATTGACCTTGCTTTAAAGCAGGTTGAATCACTTCTTTCACATGTTGGGCTCGATCTGCCAAAAACATGAACAATTCACATTCAGAAACGGGGGGAAATTCACCTGATAACAACAAGCGTCGAATCTCCAAACCCAAACCAGTGCCACCGGGTTGTTTTGTTTCCAATACTTGCTGACCTTGTTGACGTAACCAAGCTGCGGTTTGTTGAAGTTGTGTGCTTTTACCACAGCCATCACCACCTTCAAAACTTATAAAATGATGCATGTGCCAACTCCTTGTGTAATATAGTTAATGATTCATTCAAAAAAAAAGCCTGCAATAAGCAGGCTTTTTAACGAATGTTACGCGTTTAACTAAAAATAACCTTATCCCCGAAGGCAGGCACAAGACCTGTCCCTACACTCCAAACATCATCCTCAAATGCTTTTGTCGAGGATTTACTGAGATGAAAGGTTCTCGACACAAAATTTCGGGAATAACAGTCAATCAATGGTCGAAGGCCTACATCAAGGACACTTGGGGGCGATTTCAGGCAATGCTTGACGTAAACCTGCCCAACCCATGCCCAAATTGGTTTGTTTACTGGTGATTAAAATGACCAAAGCATTGGGCTTACCAGGGACTTCAGCGACAAAGTGGTAGGTATTTTCAGAGGTCATTTGAATTTCAGTAAATCCAGATACCTGCTCTACACCACGTTGTGCTGCCATCATTTTTTGAACAGCATTCACATTACGCCCACGCATCATATCCACTGCCGCAGCACCCACAGCATCCAAGAATGATTGTGTGAAGTAAGGTACGGAGTGATGTGCGCCCAACAACATGCCACTTTGCAAATCCACAACACCACAACCCAAGGCACCGCTTACATTATTCACAACATTTTTTAATGTATCATTTAAACTCATAACAAACTTTCCTAATTTCATCCATTAAATTCTAAGTCAAGAAATACCACAAGATACCTCTCACCATCGCAGCGGATGATAGTACCCATAACAAATTCATGTCAATCAGGCTTCATGCTGATCGCTTCCAAGGTTTACCTTAAACATAAAAAAGCCTGCAAAAGCAGGCTTTTCCATAGTCATCCAACATACGTTTTCAAGGGCATTTCGGAGCAATTTCTGGCAATGCTTGACGTAAACCTGCCCAACCCATACCCAAATTGGTTTGCTTGCTGGTAATCAAAATAACCAAAGCATTGGGTTTACCAGGAACTACAGATACAAAGTGATAGGTATTTTCAGAGGTCATTTGAATCTCTGTGAATCCAGGTGCTTTATCAGCACCACGTTGTGTTGCTATCATTTTTTGTACTGCAACAACATTACGACCACGGATCATATCCACTGCGGCTGCACCCACAGCGTCCAAGAATGATTGCGTGAAATATGGAACAGAGTGGTACGCTCCCAAGAGCATACCACTTTGTAAATCAACCACACCACAGCCCAAGGCTCCGCTTACATTGTCGACAACATTTTTTAACGTATCATTTAAGCTCATAACAAACTTTCCTAATTTTCATCCATCAAATCTAGATCAGAATCCAACAGCGATGCCCGACCGTCGGGGAGCATCATAATCAATTGTCTAAAGCTGTGCCACCCCCTTTTCCATTGTGATTATTTATCATCTATACTTGCCGCGTTTGATTGCACAGCAAAGGTGATATTATTCATGTGGATTGCCCCCCCTATTCAACTCAATGAACTCCCCCAAGAGCCTGGAGTTTATCGCATGCTCAATGCACAGCGAAAAGTTATTTATATCGGCAAGGCGCGAAATTTACGCAAACGTGTTTCCAGTTATTTTCAACGTCAGCCCGAAGTGCCACGCACTTTTGCCATGGTCAAACAAATTCGTGACATTGAATTTAGTCTTGCCGCATCCGAAGCCGAGGCCTTGATTCTTGAGCACAACCTCATCAAACAACTTAAACCGCGATACAATGTTTTACTCAAGGATTCCAAAACTTATCCCTATTTGCTGCTCACCGATGAACATTACCCCAAACTTCGTCTTTATCGTGGAAAACGGGAGCTTTCAGGTGAATATTTTGGACCTTTTCCACATGCCAATGCCGTGCATCAAACCTTACACAGCATGGAAGCCATATTTCAACTTCGTGATTGTGATGATGCCACGTTTCACCATCGAACCCGCCCCTGTATGCAACACCAAATTGGACGCTGTTCTGCACCTTGCTGTGATATTGTTTCACACCGTGACTACCAACAACAAGTTGAGGAAACACGACTGTTTTTACAAGGGAAAAATCAAACAATTTTACAACAATGGCAAACAAATATGCAGCAAGCCTCTAAAAATATGAAGTTTGAAGCTGCTGCACAATGGCGTGATAAAATTCAAGCTTTACAAAGTATTTTGGCGGGCAATGAACAAAGCGATTTGCCCGAAGAAGCCGATGCGATTGTCATGATTCGTCGCGCCGAGTCGGTAAGTATCAGCATGGGTATACGTCGCGCCCATTGCAATTTAGGTACACACAATATCCGCCTCAAACAAGCCAGTGATGCCGAAGATGAAGAAATTTTACAAGCATTCATGATGGAGCATTACCAACATGAACAAGTGCCCAAAGAAATTCTATTGCAATGTGATCCATCATTGCTTGCTGAATTACAAAAACTATTAAAATTAATTCAAGCTTCATGTTCAAGCCAACTTAAAATTCCAAAACGTGGCAAACGTTTACAATGGATCAAAGAGATTCAACGTACAGGTGAACAGCAGCAAGCTGGTGGCAATAAACACGATCAAAAGCCTGCCTTTGAAGCATTGGCAGAGTTGTTAGATTTGCCTGAAACTCCCCATTTGATTGCAGCGGTGGATAACGCCCACTTGAGTGGGCAACATACTGTGGCCGCTGTGGTTTATGGTGGTTGGCAAGGTCCTGAAAAGAAATATTACCGTCGTTACCAATTGGATGAGACCACAAAAAACCAATATGTACCCGATAGCGATGATTATGCTGCGATGGAAGCTGTCTTATCTCGCTTTTATCGCGCCATTGTTGCAGGAAAAATGCCGAAACCCGATGTCATGCTGATTGATGGTGGAAAAGGACAGTTGGACATTGCCATTCAAGCTGCACAACTGGCAGGTTTAAAGGATTTTAAACAGGTGGGTGTTGCCAAAGGTGTCAGTCGAAAACTTGGTGCAGAAGTATTGTGGTCCTCATGGTGTGATGGTCCTCTCAAACCTGGTATTCACTCCCCAGCTCTGATGTTGATTGCCCGTGTTCGGGATGAATCACACCGTTTTGCAGGCGAATACATGCGCAAGCGCAAGAAAAACAGTATGTTTCATTCATCCTTGGACAGAATTGAGGGGATTGGCACTGCCAAACGCGCCACCTTGCTCAAACATTTCGGTGGCATTGATGGCATCAAACGCGCCAGCCGTACACAACTGGCACAAGTCTCTGGTATTTCTGAAATTCTAGCCGCACGTGTTTTTACGGCACTGCATCAATAAAGATCCTGAATTCAAGTGATAAATTGCCTCGTTATTCCCGAAATCTTGTATCGGGAATTTAATGATAGACCCTCGATACAAGCATTCGGGGGTGACGATTGGGTGATATAGAAAAGTAGTTCTAGACTTGAAAGACTATATACTGGTAAAAAATATTAAAAATCGCACATATTTTTTATATATTTTTCCCTATCAAAGAATTTCTTCACTTCCGCTATATCATCAACAATGCGCGCAGGCGGAAGATTGTATGCGACCTCTCGTCCATAAGCTTTATGATAAAGGCGAGAATCCAAAATTGCCATCACACCCCGATCATCATTGGAACGAATCAAACGCCCCACCCCTTGTCGTAACACAGCAATAGCTTCCGCTAATTGAATGTCCATGAAGCCATTGCCGCCTTGTTCTTCACAACGTATAATACGTGCTTTTAACAAAGGATCATTGGGCGATGCAAAGGGAACTTTATCGACAATCACCAACGATAAGGTCTCACCAGGCACATCCACCCCTTCCCAGAAACTACGTGTCCCACAAAGTATTGAATGGGTATCTTTTCGAAATTTTTCTAAAATAGCATCACGACTACCACTTTTACCTTGAATCAGCACAGGGTAATCCAGTTGATCACTCAGTTCTTGCCCCATATAATTGAGTGCTGACCATGCGGTAAACAACACAAAAGCACGCCCTTGTGAGGCTTTAAGAAGTCTTACCATATCATCCAATTGTGCTTGTTTACCTGCATCACTGCGTGGATCAGGCAAATGACGGGGTAAATAGGTCAGAGCTTGTTCTTCATAATGAAACGGCGATGGATGAAAGACTTCTTGTGCATCTTTTAAGCCCAAACGTTCACGCGCATAATCAAACTTCCCAGATACCCGTAACGTTGCTGATAACAAGACAAAAGCCGCTGGCAAATCCCATACATGTTCTTTCAAAACAGGTCCTGTTTCAACAGGAGCAACCCAATATCGCAAGTATTCCCCTTCCCCATCATGCCACATCACAAAGCCTTTGGGTGGTTCAATAATGGTATCCATATCCGCGCGCAATACTTCTGCACGTTCGGATAATTTGGCGACATCTTCGGAACGTTCAGCCCGACTGCCTGCCAAATCCAGCAACACTTGCCAATTTTCACGGATTTTTGTCATTTTAGATACAGCCCATGATGCCAACAGTGTACGTCCTGCTGCCAAGGCCTCTTTGCCCAAGGCTTCTTCATCGCCCAGCTCATCCAAGAGAGTTTGGAAATCGTTCAGCCAATGAATCAAACGCATACGCCCCAATTGCACACCAAAATGCTGGCATGCCACATCAGGCAAGCTATGCGCTTCATCCAAAATATAAGCATCGAATTGCGGTAAAATTTCACCAAAATCACCCGATTTTAAGGCTGCATCCGCCAACAATAAGGCATGATTGGACACCACAATATCTGCTTGCATGGCTTTTTCGCGTGCTTTCATCAATGGACATTTTTTAAACTCTGCACATTTTGAGCCAGTACATTGATCAGCTGTGGCTGTCACCAAAGCCCCAATGCCTTTTTCAAACACATCAAAAGGTAAGCCTGATAAATCCCCATCTGTACTTTTCTCTGACCATTTCATCACCCGTAACATGGGTTTCTGCTGCCAACGTTCCAACACAGCACTGGCAAGGTTGATCTTCAAGCGAGAAGGACATACATAATTGCTGCGCCCTTTCAGCAACGCGACCTTCCGATACACGCCCATCGCCTTCATCACAGCAGGAATATCACGGTGCATCAATTGATTTTGTAGGGAGCGTGTATGCGTGGAAATCAAAACTTTGCCATCCAAACGCAACGCAGGCACAAGATAAGCTAAGGTTTTACCTGTCCCAGTTTCAGCTTCCGCCAACAATATGGTGCCTTGCTCAAAATTTTCAGCAATTTCGGTCGCCAGTTTCACTTGCTCTTCTCGATGCGTATAGCCTTTCAAATTCATTGCCAATGAAGCATCCGATGCAAAATCTTGTTTTACTTGTTGAATCAATATCTTACCCACCATTATAGCAAATATTGATGACTATAGTGAATCAACGCAATAGCACCATATTTACATTCAATCTACAGCTATCGGAAAACAAGGCGCAAGCCTTCATGCAGTGATCATTTCATGAATAATCTAGGTTAGATGAGACCAAGCATACTAATCATCACCAAAGCAGCTCCCAATGCTTGTTTAAATAACACCCCGTCACCAGCCATCAAATATTCATGCAAACGCAAACCCAAAAGATGACCGACAATCGCACAAGGTAAAATCCAAAGGTGAATCATCCACCAAAAATTTACACCAGCCATGGTCAACACCGATAGTTTAATAGCAACCAGAACAAACCAAAGTACAAACAAGGTATTGCGTACCACGATTTTATCCACGCGCTGCATCGCCACTGCCGCAATCAAGGGTGCGCCCATGAGAGAAACCCCCGCCACATAACCACCCAACACCAAAAGCAAACGATCGACCCAAATATTGGGACTTTTCATATCATATTTCAGTAAAAAACAAATACCATAAAACAAGGTCATGCCATATACAAACCACACCAACCATTGTGAAGGAAAGGTCAACAAACCAAATACACCCAAGCCCATCGGTATCGCCATCACCCAACACGCATGACGAATAAAATGCCAGTCCACTTGATGTAAGCGTTTAGATACCGTCCATGAACTAAAGAAAAGCAAGTGAACACCAATCAAAGGCAACCAAATCAATGGGTCATCTATAATCAGTAACATGGGCGGCAAACCCAAGGCTGCGCCACCAAAACCTAAACCCGAGCGAACAAAACCTGTCCAAAAAAACAATAGTGCTATGGCAATATATTGCCATAATGCCAAATCATCCAATTATGAAACTTTCCAAGTTTCTACTGCTTGCTTAGCCAACCATAATTGGTAGTTGTTTACCGAGTTTACATCCCATGTTTCGTATGTTGCCACTTGATTCGCCAAAGGGTGGGCAGTCGTTTTATAATATGCTTTTTTTTCATCAAATGTTTGACGTTTCAAGTTATCCTTACCCAATAAAATCATATTACCCAAACGGTCATACACATCAGACGCACCTTTTCCAAACTCCTCACTCCATCCCTGCTCTGGATGATATGGACACACATGCTCCAACACCACTGTATTAGAATCTGATGAAAAATCTAAATATTTTTCTATTTCTGTAAGCAAGAATCTAATTTTTTTCGCAGATTGACGACTTGGCATACGATGATATTCAAAAGCACTTTGAAATTTAGCATCATCTGGGTAGAGGTATTGAAATTCCTCACTATTCTTAACATGGCTTGCCCGCGTATATTTACCGTTAAAAACGTTCATTGCCATTTGATTATAACGAAGTTCTTGTTCATTGGGTGAATGATGGCAAATCACATTGTAACGTATGGACAACACATACAAGTATTTCAAAAGTTGAATAAATTCTTTAGCGATAAATTTTTCAAAAGCCACCATTAAAATAGTAAACGGCTGTTTAATGTTAAATAAATTTAAGCCTATTAAATAATGAGATGCACCTTGATATTCTGCACCTTGATCCCGCCACCACTCATCATTAGGATTTAATAATGCCCCATAAACAGGTGCATATTCAGTCAGCGAACGCATATATTCATAGGCAGATTTAGGTTCTTTTGCTAATACTCGTATTGATTTAAATAATCCCTTTTTGGTGACAAGTTTTTTTTGAAAATTATGGTGGTATCTCGTAAAATCGGTAAAATTATTTTCACCCAGTTGAGAAACAATCATAGACCAATCTGAATCCAAATCATTCAATTCTTCATCACTCACATTATTGGGGCTACTAATCGTTGAGAAAATATAATTTTTTAATAAATCAGGGGTTGATAGTTGAACACCGCGTGCATTCAGCGTTTCAAAAAGTTTATATGCATTGAGATTATCCTGAACGACAATTTTCGTAAACATCATGGCGGTGGTTATCTTTTCAACGAATGAAGCAATTTCTACCCCTGTATTGCCCATGTCTTTTTTATTAAAAAATTCAAATGCGTTTTTTAAGTAACGATTGGTAACCGTCAAACCACGTTGATTCGGTGGACACAAATTTGAGCATATACTTTGATAAAATTTATCATTATTTCTATTTAAGGATAATTTACTGCTAATTTTTAGTGAAACTAAGTTTTTTGTGCCAATAAAACGACGCGTTAATTCATCCAAACGCTCTTGGTTATCCTTAGCTTCTTCATGTTTTTCTATAAGTATTTCAAGTTTTTTCATCGCCGATAAAATAATGATTGATGCCGTGACCAGGCGTTGCTGTCCATCAATCACTTCAAAATGATGGGAGCCTTTTCTTTGTAATACAATATACCCCATGTAATGAAAACATTCTTGATCCATAATCTCTATATCAGACCATAAATCTTCCCATTGCTCTTGACTCCATGCGTAATCTCTTTGAAATTTTGGCACAATATATTGAACACCATGACTAAAAAGTTCTTGAAAAGATTGGTTGCTAGGCTCCATTAACATAAATTCATTCATCATTTCCCTCCTCTACACGCATTTTTATCATTCATGTATTATTTAAATTCAAGGTGACTTTCCATACGATCATAGAAGCTTTGGGAAATTTTTTGACTCATTTCAGACAACATCTTTTGGCGCACCCTAGAAATACTGGGTAAATAGGATTGTGCTTGATCTTCCATATTATCTTGCTTCACTAAATCCGAAATCCCACTTAAAATTTTCCCTTTCCAAAGATCACTTTCACCATCCAAGGATTGATAGGCTTCTTCACTATAAAAAGAAAAGCTTGCTGATTGTTTTTCTTGCTTTGAAAATACATGTGACCACAACACTTGCTGGTTTTGATTTTTCAGTTGAACCATGACTTGAATATCAATATGTCGCTCTATTATTCCCAGTTGCTCATGTTTCTCTGGATTAAATTTTCCCCACGCAATGCTTGCTTTGCCAATATGAAACACATCAACACTACCTGTTAAGTGCATCACCGAACCATGCAAACCGTCCACTGTTGTGGTGTAAAATACCAGTTGAGGTAAGTGTTGTTGTAAGTCCGCTAAGATATAATGACTCATACTTGAACCTTCTGCACCTTTAAAATCATGCACCACAATTTCTTCACTATGCACGAGTGGATATTTTGCAGGAACCAACACATCGACTATTTTACAGGATGTCATCCATAACATCATCACAAGCATCAATAGTTTGCTCATGAAACAACATCCTTTCGCTCTAAAGGGTGGGCAATCGGACGTGCTGCCAAAAGCTCCTGCGTATACGCATGTTGAGGATTAGCGAAGACATCTTTCGCCAAGCCTTCTTCCACCACCTTACCTTGAAACATAACCAAAACACGATCTGCAATATGCCGCACCACCGATAAATCATGGGAGATAAAAAGATAAGCGACACCCGTATGCGCTTGAATATCTGCCAATAAATTCAAAATTTGTGCTTGAACGGATACATCCAATGCCGATACAGGCTCATCCAAGACCAATACTTTGGGTTCAACCATCAATGCACGGGCAATGCCAATCCGTTGCCGTTGCCCCCCTGAAAATTGATGCGGATAACGCTGCATGGTGCTGGCACTTAAACCACATCGCTCCAGCATTTCGGCGACTTTTTCTTGCCGTTGCACCTTATTGAGTTCAGGCGCATGCACACGCAAACCTTCCGCCACACTTTCCCAAACTTTCATGCGTGGGTTGAGCGATGCAAAGGGATCTTGAAACACCATTTGAATATGATGGCGGTATTGACGAAGTTGTCGGGGTGACATGCTCGTGACATTCATCCCTTGCCAAAATATATCACCCTGTGAGGCTTCAATCAAACGCATGACAAGGCGCGCAACGGTAGATTTTCCACTGCCTGATTCACCGACAATCGCCAAAGTCTCCCCAGCTTGCAATTGAAAGGAAACATCATTGACAGCTAATTTTTCTTGCCCTTGTTGCAACAAACCACCGCTTTGGAAGGTTTTACTGATATGTTTGGCTTCCAGTAACATCATGCTTGCTCCTGAACATGGATGCAACGCGCTTGGTGTTCGCCATGTTGCCAAGCATCCATGGCGATAGTTTTTTCTCGGCAAGCATCTGAAGCACGCGCACAACGTGGCGCAAAATGACAACCCTTGGGCCATTGCCCTGGTGCTGGAACTTGCCCTTCAATTACCGTCAAAGCTTCGCCTTCTTTGACCATTTCAGGGCGACAACCCATCAATGCTTGCGTGTATGGGTGGGCGGGATGGTCAAAAATATCCAATACACTGCCCAATTCCACCATTTCTCCAGCATACATGACCACCACATCATCACACATTTCAGCCACCAAGCCGAAATCATGGGTGACCAACAACATGCCTAAATTTTTCTCTTGTTGAAGTTTACGAAGCAAGGCTATGATGCGTTTTTGTACCGATACATCGAGTGCTGTGGTCGGTTCATCGGCAATAATACATTCAGGGTGCAATGACATCGCCATGGCAATCAATACACGCTGCCGCATCCCCCCTGATAGTGAATCAGGATATTGATTTAGCAGGTGTTGCGCTTCATCCAAGCCCACATCTTCTAAATATTGAACCGCATGTTCTCTTGCCTTGGCTTTAGACAAGCCCAAATGCAGACGAATCACTTCCACCATTTGGCTACCAATCGAAAAAACAGGGTTCAAGGCTGTCATGGGTTCTTGAAAAATCATGGCGACTTGTCCGCCACGCATCTTACGTAAACGTGTATCAGACATGTCAAACACCGATTCACCTTTCCACAACACATCACCTTTCACACGTTCAATGCATTGGTATTCACCCAATCGCAAGACGGCTTGTGCAGTTAGTGTTTTACCACATCCCGATTCACCGACCAAACCTACCACGCGCCCCGCAGCAATGGTCAAGGAGACATCTTGCACGGCAAGGGTTGCCGCTTCCTTGCTTTGAATGGCTAAGCTTAACCCTTTAATTTCAAGCATTGATTTCACCCATCATTGTCATCTTTCTTTTCAAGTAGTGCTGCCAAACCAGCAAAGGCATTGTAGGTGCCTGCTTGGGGTTCTTCATGCTCAATATCACCTTGGGCATCCGCTTCAAGATATTTTTGATGCTCATTATCATGGCAATAGACGCACAATAACTCCCAGTTACTACCATCCGCAGGGTTGTTGCTATGATTGTGATCGCGATGATGTACGGTCAGCATTTTCAAATCTTTACCCTGAAAATCACGGGCGCAACGCCCACACACCCAAGGGTACATTTTTAATGCTTTTTCTCGATATGTGCCATTGTTCGCATTGGAATGATTGACTGCCATAATATTATGCCTCCAATAATGTCTGAATGATTTCAGATAATACTGCAATTTTTACAGGTTTGGATAAAACCCGACTATATTCACGTGTTTCATTTGAAAGTTTTACACAGCTCAGATCATAACCTGTAATAAAAACAGCAGGTAAAGTTGGCGCACACTGCCGTATAGCATGCATCATTTGAACACCATCCATATTGGGCATCACCACATCAGTCACCACCGCCACAATCTCATCACGATACTGTTCAAACACCTTTAAGCCTTGTTGACCATCTTCTGCCGTGACCACTTGATAACCGAAAGCCTCAAGCACCTCTTGTCGTGACTCCACCACCAAAGGTTCATCATCCACAACCAACAACATACCTTGCTGGGTCATTGAGGTGCTTTGACTCATGGGAGCAGGCTTCAAACGGGATGTGGCCAACTGAACCATAGGTAAATATATATAAAAATATGTGCCAACATTGGGCGTACTCACCACTTCAATCACACCACCATGCGATTGCACACTACCAAGCACCGATGAAAGCCCCAACCCAGTACCTTTACCCACTTCTTTGGTGCTATAAAAGGGATCAAAGATACGTGCTTGTACCGATTCATCCATGCCATGTCCTGTATCTTCCACGGTCAAACAAACATATTTAGCTTGCTTCAACAAGGCATCATGCCGTTGATAAAAATCTACATCCAAATCTGCCAAGCTTAATGATAGGTGGATATTTTTTTCAACACGTTCAGCCACCGCATCCGAAGCATTGTTGAGCAGGTGCAAAACCACTTGACCAAGTTGTTCGCGATCAGCATACACCACCACATCATCATTGGGTAAATCCAAAAACATATGAATATCTTCAGGCAACCCCACCCGACTGGTGCTATAAGCTTCATGAATCACTTTATTGAGTGACACATTGACTTTCTTTTTTAAAAAGTCCTTTTTGGAGAATACCAACAACTGTTGAATCATGCTTGCCGCTTGTTCAACAATCATTTCAATGGATTCAAGCTGTTGATATGCCCACTTGGGTTTATTGGCAATACGGTGTTTGGCGAGATATGCCTTTCCTGTAATCGCTGCTAGCATATTGTTAAAGTGGTGCGCCACGCCCCCCACAAGTTCACCCATCGCTTCCATTTTTTCAGCTTGGATAAATTGCTGTTCCATTTTTTTAAAATCACTGATGTCCCGCATCATGGCAACAAACATGCGCTCAGCACCCACATGCATCTCATTGATACTGATGGTCAATGGAAAATTTTCTTTATTTTTCCGTAAACCTTCTACTTCAAAGCTACACCCAAGAAGATGTTGTTCTCCCGTTTCCAAATAACGTTTCAAACCATCTTGATGCCTTTTACGAAAAGATTCAGGCATCAACATGGTAATATTTCGCCCTAAAACTTCCCCATGTTGGTACGCAAAAATTTTCTCAGCTGCTGGGTTGATATGATAGATTTCACCCGATGATCGAATCGTGACAATGCCATCCACCGCACACTCAACCACAGCATGCATGCGCGTACTCATTTGTAACAACTCATAACCAATACTGTTAAAGGATTCGACCACCTGCCCCAATTCATCGTGCGTAGGAGATTTACTCAAAATATTGGATTCGCCGTTACGCATGCGTATGGCTGCATCATGCAGCAATTGAATGGTCAACATGACCGATTGATAAAAAGAAAAAAACAAATACAAAATCACCAACATAACCCATAGCGCTGTTAGCCCAACCAAATATTTTACCGTAAGACTATCGGCTGTTCGTTGTGATAACTGCTGTTGTACATATGCCATGCTGACTTGATTAAAATCCGTCACAGCCCGAATCGCAGCCGTACCTTGTTGAAAGTAAGTTTCGGCACTTCCTTTTATTGCAGGTAAAGGATTTTGGATATGCTGAGTAAGAAATGCTTCTGTCTTTTGACGAAATATTTGGTAGGCAACATTGAGTTGTGGAACCTGTTCATGATGCCAAACATACGATAAAATCTCTTCACTTTCATGTAAGAGAAAACGTCCTTGATGCTTTAAGTTTTCAACCTTCAACAGATCCTCTTGTTGTATCAGAGGGTGCGCAAGCATGCGCGCACCTTGCCCGCGTATTTGCCCTAAATCTTCCACCAACTCTGGTAATATCATCAATTGGAATGACACCAAGTCATGAAGTAAAGGCACACGATCATAACTCAATAGGGATTCTCTCCCAATGGAACGAAGGTGATCGTTAAGAATCTCCGTCATCTTCGTGTGTAACAGCCAAGATTGCTCTGCATAAAGGTTCTTCCCTTTGATGGCATGCCACATTTCCAAAACAAGATGCCAATCTTTTGGGATGGAAATATAACCTTGATTGAGCTTATCCATGATATTGTTGCGAGCCAGAATCTCATCAATTTGTATGTTTTTTTCAATGAGTTGCTGCTGAAATAAGGTAGCATTTGAAAAGTGCGCATGACTCATGCCACGATGCTCAGCAATCGCCAGCACCAATTCACTGGTTTGTTGAATATGCTGAATGCCTCTAAGCTCCATTTCGCCATGCTCAATGGAAGCATTCAAGGCTTGCCATTTCATGCCCATAAATACAAACAATGGAATCAGCATCACCAAACTAATCAAGGTGAATTTTTGAGGGTATGAAAGACGATACATCAAATGAAGTCCAGAATATAACAGCACTGAAGTTTTAGGGTTACATTGTTGAAAAAGAGCCAATCCCACCAACATCACGAGGAAAAAGGAAAAAGATGTCATGGGTGACATCGAGGCTAAATGCGACCAAGTATGATCCGCATGCACATGAAAAAAATGCAGGGTTATCCCCTGTAACACCAGTAAAATCAACGATAAAATCAATGTGTGACTGATAATGCTCGCATATTTGAAATGTTGACATTGAATGAGAATCACCAACATCATACAAGAAACCATAAATGCCATCGCCGTCAGCGGTGACATACGACCTGCATAAATTTGATTGTTTTCGTGAGGCAAAGGCAGCCACCATTGATCCAAACCAAGATTCACTTGGAACACATCTTGTACCAAAGACAAACAAGCAAACATGCCCAATACAAGGAACAGTGCCCGTGCCATATACTTAGAAAATCTTGTATCGCATTGAAACAATAAAATAGCCAGAGATAAACAAACAAAGCCCAAAGCCGTATTGAATGTCATACCTTTGAACCAAGGCAGCCATGCTAAGAGCACATCATGACTGCCCCACCAAGCCAGTATATCCAGACTTGCAATCAATAAAATCAATAAAACAAAGTGATTTTTATATTTTAACAACATGGGGAGGAAACTCCTTTGACAACAGCCATAAAACCCAAAAGACTGGCTGACTTGCAAGGTTGAAGCGAGCTATAAAAACAAAAAACCCGCAAACACTGGGCTTACGGGTCTTATTTCTACTTCATGATATAGAGTTTGGTGGAGCCTAACGGGATCGAACCGTTGACCTCAACGCTGCCAGCGTTGCGCTCTCCCAGCTGAGCTAAGGCCCCCTTTGATATAAAGTCTTTTCAAACAGATTTCATTTCAAAGTGCGCGAACTATTGAAAACACCTCATCAATAGTCAACAGTTTTAAATCTACCAATAAAAATTACACATCTTTTTCATTGAAAAAAATCATGTTTTCTTTGGTATATGCACATCTTGAACACGACCCGCATCAGGATCTTCAAACACATCCATATCAATACTATCTTCACTGCGTGCGACAATGGTGGTGATCGCTGCATCACCCGTCACATTCACGGCTGTACGAATCATATCCAACAAACGATCCACACCCATAATCAAAGCAATACCCTCCACAGGTAAACCCACTTGATTGAATACCATCGCCAACATAATCAAGCCCACACCAGGTACGCCCGCTGTACCAATGGATGCCAAGACGGACATGCCAATGACGGTTAAATAACCACTTAAACCCAAATCAATGCCATACACATTGGCAATAAACACCGTGGCCACGCCTTGCATCATGGCTGTGCCATCCATATTGATGGTCGCACCAAAAGGCACAATGAATGAGGCAGTCGAGTTATCGACACCCAAGCGTTTTTCCGCTGTTTGTAAGGTGACGGGGATGGTCGCATTGGAGCTGGATGTACTGAATGCAAAAATCTGCGTGGTGCGCATTTTTTTCAAGAAAGTCAGAGGGTTCACCCGCCCCAATACTTTCAAGAGAATCATCAAGGTGCCTGTCACATGCAAAAGCAAAACAAACACCAACACACCAAAATAACTCAACATCGGAATAATCATGCCAATGCCTTGCAATGAAAAAGTTTTGGCCATCAAGGCAAACACGCCAATCGGGGCTAAGTGCATGACCACATTGACCACTTCCATCATGACTGCATTCAAACGCTCCGCTGCATCAGCAATGGGTTTGCCCACATCACCCACCATCAACACACACACCGCAAATAAAATGGTAAAAAAGATGATTTGTAACATATTGCCCGTGGCATAGGCTTCAATCGGATTACTTGGAATCAAATCAATCAAGACTTGCGTGAGTGGCGGACTCACTGGCGCACTAAAACTATTGCTGGTGGCACTAGCAAGTTCAAAGCCTTCACCAGGTCCAAACAATGAAGCCACTGCAATCGCCAGCGTGATTGCCAAAGCTGTGGTCAACATAAACAAAGCAAAGGCTTTACCACCGACACGCCCCAATTTGTTAATATCGCCAATGCCACATACACCACAAATCAGTGAGAATGTCACCAGTGGTACGACCAACATCTTTAACAAATGAATAAACATCGAGCCAACCACCAAAAACAAGCCATTGACCAAATAATCTTGTACCCATACAATATCAGATGCAAAGGTATTGATGACACTTCCCACCACCAAACCAGCCACCATCCAAATTAGGATTTTAGTGGTCATGTGCATTTTCTTTTTCTGCGGCTTGATTTGTTCTGTACTCGGCATAAAAACTCTCTTTGACATCTATCTTTTATATTTCAAACAGTTGAATGTTGTGAAGTTTATCACATCATGCGCAGCTTGAAGGTGCAAGTTGCCCATCATGGCGTAGATGCGCACATTTTCTACGTCTCATCTTATTCTAGGATACCATATGGCAAATTTTCAGACCCACATGACCGTCGCAGCACTGGGATCGATGGCTGCAACAGCAGCTTGCATTCAAAAAATTGGTTTGAGTGATGAGCAAGCTGTGATTCTTTTTATTTTGGGAAGTGTGGCAGGCATGTTGCCCGATATTGATTTGGATCACTCCATACCTGCCAAATGGTTTTATCGAAGCCTGACGACCACGGCCATGCTGGCCGTCGCTTTTTATAGCATGCCTAAGTTTTCTACATTGAACGTATTAATCTGCCTGTTGGTTACCTTTATCATTGTCCATTTCATGCTGTCTTACATCATTAAATCCATCACTTCACATCGTGGTCTGTTTCATTCTGTGCCTGCAGCAGGTTTGTTTGCTATGGCAATGTATTTTATCGGGCTGCATGGATTCAGCTGGTCAGAGCATTTCTCTTGGCTCTCCGCAGCCTTTATCTGTGGTGGATACCTTCTCCACTTGGCATTGGATGAGTTTTATAGTGTGGATTTGCTGGGCGGAAAGCTCAAACAATCCTTTGGCAGCGCCCTTACCTTGTTCAAGACCAAACAATGGCGTGGCTATGTCATCTTGTATGTCATCCTAAGCACGGCGGTAGTCTATGCTTGGCAACCAAGCTCATTCAGCTTTTAACCCAACTTATCCATGATATGGTCGCCACATGCCTGATATTACAGCCAACACATTCATCAATATTCTTTTTATCATCGGTTTGGGACAAGTCACTTGGATCTCATCCATGTTGCTACGCCGAGGCATTGCCCCGAACATCCTTTGGCAAGCCACTCCCTCCTTACTTTGTATTTGGGTATTGCTCTGGCCAGTTTATACCCTTACATGGTCAATTTGGCTGCCCATCATGACTTTATGCGGGGTCGTGATATGGATCTATGCCAAAAATAAGCCTTTTTGCCTAAGCATTCAATATATTTGGGGCAAGCCTTACCCGCTGCCCATGCTATCTCTCATCGCCAGCATCAGTATTGCACTGGCTATTTTTCAAACCATCCCTGAATTTGGTTTTGCACTGGCCCTCACCATTTGTCTTGCTTTTCCCTTGGCTGATTTGCTTGACCGTATTCCCAATAAAGCCTTGGGTTTTCCGTTTCACCCCCAACAAACATTATTGGGGCACCTTGGTTTATTGGTTTCCACCACATTTTTATGCAGTTGGAGCATCCACCTTTACCACCCCATGAACTGGCAGCTATTGATCATGGCAACCCTTATTGCTGCCATGGCCGCTTCTTTACTACGCGCCCTATGCCCCAAGTATTGGAACCTTCCGCTTTCCACACTGGCTATGGGCTGGATTCTTTGGCTACTGTAAGCTTCGCCGCATGTCCTATATTGATAAGCTTATTGCATTGGCATTGCTCGAAGATGCCGCCTACGAAGATTTAACCGCGCAAGCCACTATTTTACCTTTACAACGTGGTATTGCCCGCATTACAGCCAAAGCCAAGGGTACGCTTTCAGGTTGCGAGCTTGCACAGCAAGTCTTTCACACCCTTGATAGCAGTATCCAACAACAATGGTTAAAAAAAGACGGGGATGCGATTCAAGTCGGTGATGTGCTTGTTGAACTAACAGGAAATATGCGTTCCTTACTAGCAGCCGAACGTACAGCTTTAAATTTCATGCAACACCTTTCAGGCATTGCCACTGCCACGCATAACTTTGTTAATTGTCTGATAGGAACGAACTGCTTGGTTGCCGATACACGTAAAACCACACCTGGCCTTCGCTTGCTTGAAAAAAAAGCTGTTATTCATGGTGGTGGTATCAACCACCGCATGGATTTAGCCAGCGGCATGCTCATCAAAGAAAACCATATTGAGGGTAGTGGTTCGATTAGCGATGCCATCCATGCTTGTTTTCAATACAATCGTGATGTGTGGGTTGAAGTAGAGTGTGAAACTCAGGATGAAGTCAAAGAAGCGGTTCAGGTCTGTCCTGACATCATTCTTTTGGATAATATGACGCCCGAACAAGTCCGCCTATGCCGTCAACTTGTCCCTGATTCCATTTTATTGGAGGCATCAGGAAATATTACCTTAGATAATGCACGTTTGTATGCTGAAACAGGTGTCAATCGTATTGCCATTGGTGCCATCACCCATTCCGCAACCGCATTGGATTTGTCCATGCTTGTGCAAGCTATCCCCATGAACAGTGCCGCCAATGATGATTCTTAAAACATCATATCATGCCCAACTTGAAGCATCTCTTCAGGCTCTCAAACACCTTCATACGTTACAATATTTCAAACATATAGACTCCACCAATCGAGAGGCGATGCGTCAGCTTGAGGGAGAGGTTCAAAGTGGTACCGTCATCATCGCAGACCAACAATCCGCAGGTCGGGGGCGTTTGGGAAGGGTTTGGCATACTGTGGAAGATGCGCTGACCATAAGCATCATCTTCCGCCCCGATTTGCCGCCTGAAAAACCCCCCCAACTTTCCTTGGTCACAGCCGTGGCATTACAACAAACCTTGGCGAACTATTGTGCTGATATTCGTATCAAATGGCCCAATGATTTGTTGATACATGGTGCCAAAGTGTCAGGTATTTTAACTGAAATGCGCACACAGCAGAAACATGTTGATGGTGTGGTCATTGGTTTGGGTGTGAACTTGAAACAACCAAAAAATGGGTGGCCAAGTGATATTCAACAACACGTCACGGATCTTCAATCCCATTGTATGCAGCCCATTTCTCGTACGACATGTGCCATGCAAATTTTGGCATCTCTTGATCGTTGGTATGATATATATCTTCAACAAGGTTTTGCAGCGATTCGTCACAGATGGTGGCAATATCATATTGCATCCCAACAAAAAGTTCGTGTTTTCAATGGCAACAGATACATCGAAGGTGTTGCCATTGCATTGGATGATGATGGCGCACTTTTATTGGATGTTCAAGGTGATATCCAGCGCATCATGGCGGGTGAGGTTTTTCTGCAAGATATTTCTGGCTCTTTTGAAAAATGAGTGGATAAACATTCAACACGCGTCACTTGCCCAAATAATAGGCACCACACATACCTTCATCAAAAACTAGCAAGATACCTATCTATTTTCATTTATACACACTTATCCGCAAGATCTTGTGGGTAATTTTTTAAGTATTTTCTTGCCATACATAGCAAGTATTTTCTCAAGTATTAAGGTGCGCAATATCTACCCTTCTTGAGGTTTCTTATAATGACAACCCACACACAATATACACTTTTTTCTGCTGACGATGCTTTATCTGTTGCCAAGGTTCAACCCCAAGCCTTGGTTGAGCGTTTTTCTCAAATGCACAGTGCTGAAATCGCAGAACTATTATTATCTTGTAAAAATGATGAACAACGGCAAGCACTGATTAAACATGTACCCGATAAAGTTTTGGGTGATACTTTGTTAGAGCTTCCCGAAGGCATGCAAGAAGACTTGCTGGCAGATTTCAAAGCAGATGAAATTGGTGATGTTGTTGAACATTTAGACTCGGATGATGCCACCGATTTACTTCAAAATATTGAAGCCAAAGTTGCCCATGCCGTCATTGAATCCTTAGAGCCTGATGAGCGACGTGAAATTGAACCTTTGATGGCGTATAATGAGGAAACTGCGGGTGGTTTGATGCAAGTTGAACTGTTTAAAGTTCGCCATGATTGGACGGTAGCACGCGTCATGAAGGTGTTGCGCCGTTGGTCTCAAGACATCGAAAACCTCAACTATGTGTATATAGTGGATGATGATGATCGCTTTGTCAGTGCGCTTTCTTTACACCGTTTATTATTTGTAAAGCCCAAGCAAATCATTACTGAAGTTGCCGATGCTTCTTTTCCCCGCGTCATGGCGAGCCAAGATCAAGAAGAGGTGGCTAAATTATTTGATAAATATGATATATTGGCTGTTCCTGTCATTGATGAGCATGGTGTTTTGATTGGACGCATCACTGCCGATGATGTGATTGATGTGATTCAAGAAGAAGCGACCGAAGATATGTATCGTTTGGTGGGGCTGTCTGATGAAGATGATCTTTCTGAACCTATTGGTATCACGGCTTGGCGGCGTGGGGTTTGGCTGATGGTCAATTTATGCACTGCCATTCTTGCCTCTGTTGTCATTGCACAATTTGAAGCGACCATTTCTCAAATTGTTGCCTTGGCTGTATTGATGCCCATTGTAGCAAGCATGGGTGGTATTGCAGGCACGCAAACATTGACAGTGATTGTACGTGGTATCGCCCTTGGACGTGTGACTTATAGCAATGCAAAGCGTGTTTTATGGAAGGAAACCACCGTGGGTTTACTCACAGGCATGAGTTTTGCCTGCTTGATTGGTCTTATTGTTTCATTTTGGTTTCCGCATTATGGTTTATCATTGGGCTTGGTCATCGCTGCTGCCATGTTCACCAATTTATGTGCCGCAGGCTTGGCTGGATCCTTGATTCCACTCACCCTGCAACGCCTAAAAATTGATCCAGCCTTGGCTTCTGGCACCATTCTTACAACCGTCACTGATATTGTTGGTTTTCTTACATTCTTAGGTCTAGCTACTATATTCCTACTTTAATTTTTGTCAGTAAGAGGGCTTGAAACGCCCCATAAGCAACCTTATACAAACAAGCATTGAAAGAATTGGAGGTTGCTGGTGAGTGAAAAAGATCAACAACAAGATATTGAAGAACAAGAGCTAGACAACACAGAAGCCGTGGAAGAAGAAACCCTAACCTTGGATGAAGAAGGCGATCCCGTTGACCCTTTAGAAGCTTTGCAAAGCGAAGTCAATGAACTCAATGACAAATTACTTCGCCAACATGCTGAAATGGATAATTTACGTAAACGTACAGCCCGTGAAGTGGTCGATGCACGAAAATTTGCCGTTGAGAAATTTGCCGTTTCTCTATTGAATGTGGTGGACAACCTTGAACGTGCTTTAACCGTGGAAGAAGGTCAGGAAGAAGCCTTGCGTGATGGTATTCAACGCACCTTGGATTCATGGCATGGTATGATGGGCAAGTTTAATGTTGAACGCATTGATGCTGTTGGTGAAAATTTTGATCCACATAAACATGAAGCCTTGTCAAAAATGCCATCCGATGAACCCGAAGGCATCGTGATTAACCAGCATTGTGCAGGTTATACATTGAATGGTCGTTTAATTCGCCCAGCTCAAGTCTTGGTGTCAAGCGGGAAATAAACAGTAGATTTTCAAAGGGGTTGAAAGCAATCCCAAGCTTCCCCATATAAAGCGTAAGAAAAAAATATTTAAACAAGCTAAAGTAGTAGGAGAGTAAACATGGCAAAAGTCATTGGTATTGATTTAGGAACAACAAACTCATGTGTATCGGTCATGGAAGGTGATACGCATAAAGTGATTCCCAACAGTGAAGGTGATAATACAACCCCATCGGTAGTCGCGTTTACTGGCGACGAACGTTTGGTGGGTGCGGCAGCAAAACGTCAAATGGTCACCAACCCTGATAACACTTTTTATGCGGTAAAACGTTTGATTGGTCGCAAATTTGATTCAAAAGAAACCAAGCATCATCATGAATTGGTATCTTATCCGATTGTTGCTGCTGATAACGGTGATGCTTGGGTTGAAGCGAATGGCAAGAAAATGAGTCCACAGGAAATTTCTGCCATTACCTTGCAAAAAATGAAATCAACGGCTGAAGATTACTTGGGTGAAAAAGTCACCGATGCAGTGATTACTGTGCCTGCGTATTTCAATGATTCACAACGTCAAGCGACCAAAGATGCAGGTGCTATTGCGGGTTTGAATGTGTTGCGTATTGTCAATGAACCAACGGCGGCGGCATTGGCGTATGGTTTGGATAAAACCGAAGAAAATCATTTGATTGCTGTGTATGATTTGGGTGGTGGTACCTTTGATGTATCCATTCTTGAAATCGGTGATGGCGTGTTTGAAGTGAAAGCCACCAATGGCGATACATTCTTGGGCGGTGAAGATTTTGATCAAGTATTGATTAAATATTTGGCTGAAGAATTCAAAAAAGAACATGGTGTGGATTTATTAAAAGATAAATTGGCATTGCAACGTCTGCGTGAAGCGGCTGAAAAAGCCAAGATTGAGCTTTCTTCAGCGCAGCAAACCGAAGTGAATTTACCATTCATCACCGCCGATGCTTCAGGTCCTAAACATTTATTGGTGAAAATTACCCGTGCCAAGTTTGAATCTTTGGTGGGTGATTTGGTTGAGCGTTCGATGGAACCCTGCAAACAGGCATTGAAAGATGCGGGTGTGAAAGCCTCTGAAATTCATGACGTGGTGTTGGTGGGTGGTCAAACACGGATGCCATTGGTGCAACAAAAAGTAGAAGCGTTTTTTGGTAAAGAACCCCATAAAGGTGTGAATCCTGATGAAGTCGTGGCCATTGGTGCAGGCATTCAAGGCGCAATTCTTACGGGCGATGTGACGGACGTATTGTTATTGGATGTCACACCACTGTCATTGGGCATTGAAGTGGAAGGTGGTTTGTTCAATAAAATTATTGATAAAAACACCACCATCCCAACCAAGAAGAGCCAAACCTATACGACGGCAGCCGATAACCAGTCTGCGGTCACCATTAAAATCGCTCAAGGTGAACGTGAAATTTTTTCTGCCAACAAAGAAATGGGCCTGTTCAACCTCGAAGGTATTGCGCCAGCAGCACGGGGTACGCCGCAAATTGAAGTCACCTTTGATATTGATGCCAATGGTATCATTCATGTGCATGCCAAAGATAAAGGTACTGGCAAAGAAACGTCCATTCGTATCGAATCTGGATCTGGTTTGTCCGAAGAAGAAATTGAACGCATGAAACAAGATGCAGAAGCGCATGCTGATGAAGATGCACAAGCCAAAGAAAATATTGAAACACGTAATCGTGCGGATCAAATGTATTATGCCACTGAAAAATCATTGAAAGAAAATGGTGATGCTGTGGATGCTGATATCAAAACTTCGATTGAAACAGCGATGGCAGCGTTGAAAACAGCGTTGGCAGGTTCTGATATCGAAGCGATTAAAAAGGCAGAAGAAAACTTGGGTGAGAAATCACAGAAGTTGGGTGAAGCCGTCTATCAAAAGATGCAAGCTGAACAACAAGCGACTTCTGAAGCAGGTGGTGGTGCAGCAAGCGCAGCGCCTGAAGCGGCAGCATCCAATACAGCATCAAAGAAATCTGATATTGTGGATGCGGACATTCTTGATGCAGAAGTGGTGGATGATAAGAAGTAAGTATTTTTATATGACTTAAAAGTTATATTGATAAAGAAGGGGGCAGGCACTTGTGTTTTGCTCCCTTTTTGTCGTTCAAGACATAGAAAAAGTTTAATAAGTGTGGAGTTAGCCAGTGTCACAACGAGATTATTATGAAGTTTTAGGCATCAATAAAGATGCCGATACCAATATGGTCAAGAAAGCTTACCGCAAACTTGCCATGAAATACCATCCCGATCGCAATCCTGATAATGAAAGTGCTGCGGCAAATTTTCGTGAAGTCACCGAGGCTTATGAAGTGTTATCGGATGATGATAAACGCTCCCGTTATAATCAGTATGGTCATGCGGGTGTGGATGCTCAAATGGGTGGATTTGGTGCAGGTGGTTTCCAAGATTCCCATGCCTACCGTGATTTTGGGGACCTTTTTGGTGATGTCTTTGGCAATATGTTTGGTGGCGCGGGTGGTGGTCAACAAGGCAATCGCGGCGCAGATTTGCGTTATGACCTTGAATTAAGTTTGGAAGAGGCCGCCACGGGCAAAGAAGTATCACTGGATATTCCCAAACATGAACATTGTGATACATGTGGGGGTTCTGGTGCTCGCGCAGGCACACATCCTGTACCATGTAACACCTGTGGTGGTCATGGTCAAGTTCAAATGCAGCAAGGTTTTTTTGCCGTACGTCGGACTTGTCCCGCTTGTCATGGTCAAGGTAAAAAAATCGAATCTCCCTGTGTCACCTGCGGTGGTACTGGACGCAAACGTGTCACCAAAGATTTAAAAATTAAAATACCAAAAGGTGTGTATGATGGCGCGCAAGTGCGTGTTTCTGGTGAAGGTGAAGTGGGTGAACATGGCGGGTCTTCTGGTGATTTATATGTTGTCGTCACCCTCAAAGAACATGCTATTTTTGAACGTGATGGTGCTGATTTACACTGCAATATGCCCATTACTTTCCCGCAAGCAGTCTTGGGGGCTGAAATTGATGCACCAACACTGACAGGAAAAATAAAAATTCGCATTCCTGCTGGCACTGAGGGAGGTCGAACTTTCCGTTTGCGTGGTGAAGGTGTTCCCGATGTTCGTACCCATCAAACGGGTGATTTATATGTGCGCGTGAACATTGCTGTACCCAAAAAATTATCGGACGCACAAAAAGAAGCCTTACAAAAATTTGCCATTGAGACAGGTGATGAAGTCTACCCTGAACGCCATTCTTTTTTGGGTAAAGTGAAAAACTTTTGGGATGATTTGGCAGGAGATATAAAATGATTCGAATCATTATAACAGGTGCTTCAGGACGTATGGGACGCATGTTGGTTAAAGCTGTGGATGCGTGTGAAGATACCGAATTGGTTGGAGCAACAGAACGTCCAAACTCACCATTACTGGGGACTGATGCGGGCAATTTGGCAGGTATTGGCGCATTGGGGGTGAATTTGGTCAATTGTTTATCCCAATGTGAAAAAGCTGATGTACTGATTGATTTTACTGCGCCAGAAGCTTGTTTAGAACATGCAAATTTTGTGGCTGATCATGCCATGAAGATGGTCATTGGTACAACGGGCTTTGAAGATCGTCAAATAGAGAAACTTCATCAAACACTCAGCAACACATCGGTTGTGATGGCTGCCAACTATTCGGTGGGTGTCAATTTAGCTTTAAGTCTTATTCAACAGGCTGCCCAAGTATTGGGTGCTGATTATGATGCTGAAATTTATGAAGCCCATCACAAACATAAGGTGGATGCTCCATCGGGTACAGCCTTGGCAATGGGTCGTGCTTTGGCAGAAGGTCGTGATGTAGCGTTGGATGATATGGCTGTATATGGTCGTGAAGGCATCACTGGCGCACGTAAAGCTGGAACGATCGGTTTTTCCGTTGCACGTGGCGGTAATATCGTTGGCGATCACAAAGCCATGTTTATTGCAGATGAAGAACGCATTGAAATCAGTCATTTTGCACAAGATCGCATTGTGTTTGCCAAGGGTGCAGTACGCGCAGCAAGCTGGACAATGGATCAGAACAAGGGCTGGTATGATATGCAAGATGTCTTGCAACTCAAA
The DNA here is from genome assembly GCA_002746295.2 of Zetaproteobacteria bacterium. Lineage (GTDB taxonomy): Bacteria > Pseudomonadota > Zetaproteobacteria > Mariprofundales > Mariprofundaceae. Next base: position 3,216 of record NVWS02000115.1, on the reverse strand, counting down.
AGCCGTTAAACAGAACAACCCAACTAAGCTACACTTGCCAGCATGTTGAAATCAAAACTATCATGCTGGCGTTTTATGCTTCAATTTTGGCCATTGTTTGCCATGTTTATCATGGCACAGTGGCTGATGCGTTCCTCTGGAAATGTTGCATCCATTGCCATCCCTTGGTGGCTATCGGTCATTGACTCTGTTGTATTTGCCACTGTTTTTATCACCGCTGCAATTTGGGTACACCGCCCCATACGCCGTGCTTTACCTTATTTCAAAGCCTCCTCCACACGTTCCAAACACTACCTTGAACATGCCATCACTTTATTACCGCGTCGCGCATTGAATGGGTTTCTGACGGCGGGTTTAATGTGTGCTTTTTACCTCATCACGGTACTCAGTATCGGCAATATGATGAGCCATAGCGATATGACACCGCGCATGCTGTTATCATTGGCACTAAGTCTCATTTATGGCGTTGGTTTTTTAGCACCTTCGGTCGCACTCGCAATGACCCTTGCTTACGCCGCACGTATCCGTCAGTTACTCTCGGCAAAAGGCTTGTTTATGCACAGCTTGCATGCAGATGATCATCTTATTTCATGGAGCAAGGTTTCCAAACGTCCTTGGATTATTTTCCTCATCACCAGTGCCATGCCCGTGAGTATTTTGGCACTTTTTGTTTATCTTATTCTTGGCACAGATACAGTGGTTGAACGCCATTTTATCCTTTTACAAGCGGGAATTCTTTGTTTATCCCTCTTACTTGCAGGTACATGGCTCACCTTCGTCATTGGGCAAATCATTCAACGCATCATGAACACCCTATCAGCTGCGCTCCAACGCTTACATCAAGGGCAATTTGACCAACCCACCCCTATTTTACTTGATGATGAGTTTGGTGTGTTATCACAAGGCATCAATATGGCATTCACAGGGCTAAAAGAACGTGAAGATCTCAAACAAAACCTTGAAGTCGCCACGGATATACATCAAGCCATGTTACCTCAAAAAACACCCGTTATTCCCCATTATCAACTCCAAGCATTTCAACAAAGTTGCCAAGTTGTAGGTGGCGATTATTACGATCATATTTTACTGCCCAATGGACATATCTGGCTTATCGTTGCGGACGTTTCAGGCAAGGGCTACCCCGCTGCCTTAAGCGTTGCCAATTTACGCGCTACATTTCATGCCTTGGCATATTTGAACCTTTCACTTGAAAAAGCTGCGGATTACATCAACCACAGCCTTTGTGAAACACTGACAGGCGGGCGTTTCATCACACTATTTATGGCAGATTTAAACACCAACACCCATGATTTAACATGGATCAATGCTGGGCATGTGCCTGTCTTGTGTTGTTTGGATGGACATATTGAAAAGCTACCTGCCGTTGCTCCGCCCATGGGTTTACAAGATGGCTTATCCTTTCCCAGTCAACACTATCAGATTCAAGAAAAAGAACTGCTATTCATGTATAGTGATGGTGTGAGTGAAGCTCGCCAACATCAAACGCAAGCCTTATATGGGGAAGCCCGTTTACGGGAATGGTTGATTCAGCATGAACATAGTGATGCTTGGACTTCTGACTTACAACATGAACTCAACACCTTTGGTGAACTTGCCGCCGATGATGATGTCACCATTTTATTCTTACAGCGAAATCAAAACTTAGAGGAAACACATCCATGACCACAAACACACGTATCGAACGCGACTCTATGGGCGAAATGGAAGTGCCTAGCCTTGCTATGTATGGTGCATCAACAGCGCGGGCAGTCGCCAACTTTCCTGTTTCAAGCTTACGTTTCCCTCGTGTTTTTCTAAAAGCATTGGGGCATATCAAATATGCAGCGGCACAAGTCAATACGCAATTGGGTAAGCTGGATCCAGCGCGTGAAACATTGATATTACAAGCCAGCCAAGAAGTCATTGAAGGCAAGTGGGATGAGCATTTTGTCCTAGATATTTTTCAAACAGGTTCAGGCACATCCACCAATATGAATGCCAATGAAGTCATTGCCCATCGTTGCGCCCAACTGTCTGATAACATTTCTATCCACCCCAACGACCATATCAATATGGGGCAATCGTCCAATGATGTGATACCAACAGCAATTCATCTTGCCGCCGCAGATATGCTTGTTCATCAACTGTTACCTGCTTTAAAACACCTTCATCAACAGCTTAATGATAAAGCCCAAGAACATATGGATATGGTGAAGATTGGACGTACCCACCTGATGGATGCCACACCCATCACCTTGGGGCAGGAAATATCATCTTGGGCGCGTCAAATTGAATTGGGGATGGAACGCCTGACCGCCTGTTTGCCTCGTTTATGTGAATTGGCGCAAGGTGGAACAGCCGTCGGCACTGGTTTGAACACCCATCCTGAATTTGGTTCACGCATGGCTGATACACTGAGTGCAGCCTATGGTATTTCTTTCACTGAAGCCCAAAATCACTTTGAAGCGCAAGCGGCACAAGATGCAGCCGTTGAACTCTCGGGGGCTTTGAAAACATTGGCGGTTTCCTTGGTGAAAATTGCCAATGATGTACGTATCTTAAATATGGGACCTCGTTGTGGTTTGGGTGAAATTTCCGTGCCTGCTGTACAACCTGGGTCTTCCATCATGCCTGGTAAGGTCAACCCCGTGATTGCTGAATCCATGGCGCAAGTGTGCGCGCAAGTGATGGGAAATGATGCCACCATTGCTTTTGGTGGTGCTTCTGGTTTATTGGATTTGAATGTCATGCTACCTATCATGGCACATAATTTATTGGAATCAGAAACGATTCTTAGCAGTGCGTGCATGATGTTTTCCGATAAATGTATCGCGGGTTTACAAGGCAATGCCGAAACTTGTGAGAAACAAATTGCTTGGAGTATGAGCATGGTCACCTCACTCGCGCCTGTCATAGGCTATGACAAAGCTTCACAACTTGCCAAACAAGCCGTACAAGAAGGAAAAACGGTGCGGCAACTTTGTTTGGAACTCAAACTTATGGATGAAGAGCAATTGAACACATTACTTGATCCAACAAGTATGTTGCATCCAGCATAGTTTATTGAAAGCACACAAAGCGTAGGGTTATAGTAATTCAAGTATAGAACTATCATTTCTATATCCCCCAATCGTCATCCTCGAATGCTTGTATCGAGGATCTATCATCAGATTCCCGATAAAAGATTTCGGGAATGACGTGGTGATTTAATACTTG
>NVWS02000114.1 GCA_002746295.2 Zetaproteobacteria bacterium | reverse complement strand
CCCAAAATTGTCATCCACCAAGGCGTGAGGGCTGGCAAAGTCAGTGCAAGCAATAAACCTGTCAAAGCTGCCGAAGCATCACCGATGGGTGAGGTGGAACGCCCCATCCATTTCAAGGTCAACCACTCCGTGGCAAGGCAAGCCAGCATACAACTGGTGATTTGCAAGACTGCCAACCAACCAAAGATATACACACTGACCAATGCGGCTGGTATCAAGGCCCAAATCACAGACATCATCTGAGAACGGATGGAGTCGCCACTGTGAATATGGGGGGAACTTAAATGAATGAGCATGCTTTATTCCTTGCCTTGTTCAGCTTCGGTGGGCGTGGGTGCATGGGTTGCACGCACTTTTTTACGTTTGGCAGCTTTCTCATCTTTTTCACGTTGAATGCGTGTATCGCGAGATTCTGAACGTTGGCGTGATGCTTCAGCAAAGTTTTGCTCACGGCGAACTTGGGCAGCCTGACCTTTACCAAAACGAAAATAATGCACCAAAGGAATATGTGAGGGGCAAACATAACTACACGCCCCACATTCAATACAATCAAAAAGATGGTAATCGGCCGCTTTTTCCAACTGTTCATTGCGACAATGATCGGCCAATAAATTGGGCGTTAAACCAATCGGGCAAGCTTCGCTACAATGACCACAGCGAATACACGGCTCTTCCACAGCATGCGCTTGTTTGAAAAAATCTTGGCTCAATGCCAACAAGCCAGTGCTTGATTTGATGACAGGAATATCGGGATGACGCAAACGCTCCCCCATCATCGGCCCGCCATGTAGGATTTGTAAACCCTCAAAGTTTTCAAGACCACGTTGCGCATAAATAAAGCGCATGGATGTACCCAAACGAACCAATAAATTGCCTTTATTGGGAACGGCATCACCACTCACCGTCATGACTCGTTCGGTCAGTGGATAACCCAACACAACCGCTTCATAAATGGCTTGGGTTGTACCGATATTTTGACAAATAACACCCACATGCATGGGTAATTTGCCTGCTGGAACTTGCTTGCCTATGATCACCTCAATCAATTGTTTTTCACTGCCTTGAGGGTAACGGGTTGGTAAAACACGCACTTGAATATCCAAACCTTCTATATTGGCATCATCGACAGCATGTTGCATGCTTTGAATGGCATCGGCTTTGTTATCTTCAATGGCAATGATGCCTTGTTTCGCGCCCACCATGTGCATGATGATTTGCATGCCATGCAAGATTTTTTGGCTATGCTCAACCATCAAGCGGTGGTCATTGGTTAAAAATGGTTCACATTCAATACCATTGAGAATCACAGTTTTGATGGGATTACGCTGATCTTGGACTAATTTAATAAACGTTGGAAATGCTGCGCCACCCAAACCTGCAATACCGCACACGCGCACGCGTTCGCGCAAAGCACCCACATCCATATTTTGCCAATCCGTGATCGGCTGCAAGGAAGTATCACGTTCATCCAAACCATCGGGTTCAATAAAAATAGATGGTAAGCCCATGCCCGAAGGGTGAGGAATCGCGTGTTCTTCAATTTTAATCACTTTACCCGATGTTGGCGCATGCACAGGCACCGACACATAGCCTTCTGCCTTGGCAATTTTTTGCCCACGCAACACAGCATCGCCAACCTTCACCAAGGGTGAACAGGCTTGCCCAATATGTTGCTTCATTGGCACGATCAACAAGGGGGGTAATGGGCATATTTCAATCGCACTACTTTCAGTCCACTTTTGCATATCAGGTTGAATACCACCTGCAAAGGGTGCGGATGAAAAGCCTAGTTTTTTGAAAAAATGTTTAATCATGGTGGTGACTCTCGCGACGTTCCAAACCTGTTTGCGCACGCTGTGTATCAGGCAAAGGCCAAGACCAATGCTCTAACAATTCGGGCTTGGCAATCATATCAATACAATCCACAGGGCAAGGCTCCAAGCAAAGCACACAACCCGTACAATGGTCAGCAATCACCGTATGGTATTGTTTGGGCGCACCGATAATCGCATCCACAGGGCATGCTTTGATACATAGGGTGCAACCAATACACTCATCTTCCCGAATAAAGGCCACCATGGGTGTGGCTTCTTCTTCATCCACTGCTTTGGGTTCAACCCCCATAACATCGGCAATCGCCAGCATGGTTCGTTCACCACCAGGCACACAATGATTCACATCCGCAGCATTGGAAGCCACGGCATCGGCATACGGGCGGCAACCTGGAAAACCACACTGACCACATTGAGTTTGCGGCAACAAAGCATCAATTTTATCGGATAAGGGATCACCCTCGATGTGAAATACTTTTGAAGAAATCGCCAGCACCAAACCTGAAAATAGGGCAAAACCACCCAAAGCTAAAATCGCATACATCAATGATTCCAACATGATTAAACCTTCACTAACCCTGAAAAACCAAGAAATGCCAAGGACATCATACCTGCGGTAATCAAGGTGACTGCCGAGCCTTTGAAAGCATCAGGAACAGGCGCACCTTCCATGCGTTCACGCAAACCTGAAAAAAGCACCAGCACCAAGGCAAAGCCCAAAGCTGCACCAAAGCCATACAGTGCTGAGGTGATAAAGGTGTTGTCTTGCTGAACATTCAAAAGGGCCACACCCAAAACCGCACAGTTTGTGGTAATCAAGGGTAAATAAATTCCCAAACCTTGATAAAGAACAGGGCTAACCTTGTGAATCATCATTTCAATAAATTGCACCAAGGTGGCAATAATAAGGATGAAAAAAATGGTTTGTAGATACAATAAATCCAAAGGAATCAAAATATACTGCTGAACCAACCATGAAGCTGTGGATGCCAATGTCATCACAAACATCACGGCAAAGGACATGCCGATAGCCGTCTCAGTTTTCCCTGAAACACCCAAAAAAGGACAAATCCCCAAGAATTTGGTTAACACATAATTATTAACTAGAACAGCCGACAATAAAATGACGGCAAAATCGCTGAATGCACTCATGACGCGGCAGTATAGGCAGCCCCTGATTTATTGCATCCTAGAATAAAATCAGGGTATTTTTTTGTTGTACAAGAATCAAATATAAATCATTACCCCTATCAGCACAGTGAATATGCTTGAGTGGTACTAGTCATTTAAGTATCAAGTTATCCTGTCATGCCCGAAATCTTGTATCGGGTATCTAGCCATAGACTCCCGACACAAGCACTCGGGAGTGACGATTGGATGATAGAAATCATAGTTCTATACTTGAATGACTATATATGTCGCACCTCATCGATTTTTTTAGCTATCATTGGCGTATGAATCAGCAAACACAACAAGACTTTATTAACATGGTTGAAAAGATGCCTCCTTTTCCCAAAAGTGCGCATCGCATCATGGAGCTTGCCGCCGACATCAATTGCAACCCCAAAGACTTGGTACAAGTCATTGAGCATGATCCTGTCATCACCATGAAGCTTTTAAAACTGGTCAACTCGGCATTTTTCTCACTGGCACGAGAAATCACCTCCATTCGCCATGCTTTGGTCTATCTTGGTTTGAACACTGTCAAAAACCTCGCTCTAAGTATCGCCACGATTCAAGCCATTCCACATAAAAAATTAGATAACTTCAACACCCATCATTTCCTATTACATGCCCTGACCACTGCATCCATTGCCCAACGCATTGTACACCGATTTGATAGCAAGTTAGACCCTGGTGATGCCTTTATTGCAGGATTATTGCATGATTTTGGTAAAATGGTGTTTGCACAATTTTCCCCTGATGCGTTTGCCAAAGCCATTGATTTATCTCAACAGAAACAACAATCATTGCATTTAAGCGAACAAGAAATTTTAGGCATGGATCATGCAGAAATAGGTGGCCTACTGGCTGAAAAATGGGAGCTTCCACAAGAACTCATCCAATGTATCCGAAACCACCATCAGAACATCCAAACACCGCTTCACAACGCTATTTTTGTTGCCAATCAAATCAGCAAACAGTTGAATTTTGGTCAGGGTGGGAATCCTGTTATTGAACCCTTACCAGAGCATATTGAAGAGGTATTGGGCATGAACTTACTAATGTTTATCGACAGTTTGGATGGTTTATCCAAAGAAGCAGCCAAGGCCAAAGAGTTTATAGATATCTAAGGAGTCGGATCATGAAAATAAAATTTTGGGGTGTTCGCGGCTCGATTCCTTCTCCAGGCTACCAAACCGTACGTTATGGCGGCAATACCACCTGCATTGAAGTACGCTTGGATGATAATACCTTAATTATTTTGGATGCAGGTACGGGGATTTTCCCACTATCTCAAACCTTACCCCCAGAATTTCCTCTTTCTTGCCATATCCTCAATACTCATACCCACTGGGATCATATTCAAGGCTTGCCTTTTTTCATTCCGCTTTTTGTCCCTGGTAATCAAGTTCATATTTATGGTGCTGACGATCCGATCTCACACAATGGCATTCACGAAATTTTGACCACGCAATTGCAATATCGTTTTTTTCCGATTCGTGAAGTTGAATTAAAATCCGACATCCATTATCAATCCCTCACCGAATCCAACAGTATACAGATTGGCGATGCCACTGTCACAGCCATCATGATGAATCATCCTGTGATTAATTTTGGCTATCGCATTGATTGTCATGGAAAATCCATGTTTTTTACAGGTGACCATGAACCACCCTACAATATCTATAAGCCTGATGATGAGGAGTATACAGAATACCAAAGCATTATTGAGAATAAACATCGGCACTTGATTGAGACCATTCAAGGTGTCGATGTGATGATTGCCGATTGCTCATACACGCCCGAAGAATATCCCAACAAACAAGGTTGGGGGCATGGCACCTATGACGCTTGCATCAAACTCGCCAAGCAAGCCAAGGTGGGTTCGCTTTACTGCACACACCACGAACCCACACGCAGCGATGATGCTTTGGAAAAAGTATTTTCTGAAGCCATGCAGCGCAACCCAAGAAAAGAAAATGATCCTAAATATTATCTGGCTCAAGAAGGTTTAGAAATCTGCTGGTAACTGATCTTACGCATTTGCTTGAAATATGTCGATGCGCCTTGGTCATCCACGAGTCTGTCACCACGTCACCCTCGAATGCTTGTATCGAGGGTCTATGGATAGATACCCGATAAAAGATTTCGGGGATGACGAGCAGGGGGAGTCATAGGATGACGGAGTGCGTAACATCAGTTTATAAGAATGATTCATTCATCCGAAATAAAGGCGGTCATCAAAAACACAACGCTACCGCTTAAAATTTCCTGACTTACCACCTTTTTTCTCTTCAAGCTGAATATTGGTTAAGCGCATACCCTTATCCACGGCTTTGCACATATCATAAATGGTGAGCAATGCTGTGCTGACTGCGGTCAAGGCTTCCATTTCCACACCCGTTTTACCCTTACATTTCACCGATACTTCAACTTTTAAGCCGCAAACATTCATAAGTTCAGAAAAAGCGACATCAATACCCGATAACATTAAGGGGTGGCACATGGGAATCAAATCAGGGGTTTTTTTCGCGCCCATAATAGCTGCCACATCGGCAATGGCGAGCACATCGCCTTTTTTCAATTTTCCTTGTTGAATATGAGTCAAAGTATTGGGCAGCATGTGGATTTCACCACTGGCAATAGCCATGCGTGTGGTGATTTCTTTATCGGACACATCCACCATACGCCCACGCCCTGCCTTATCGAAATGGGTTAATTCAGTCATTTGTTTTTACCTTATCCATATATTTCTGTGTGATTGTTTTTAAAAGTTTTCCTTCACGCATATACCAATGTTGTTGGGCTAAAACTTTAGCATCCTCAACATCATGACTGACCAATAATACAGGAATTTGATGCTTTTCCTGCCATGTTTTTAACACTTCTCGCAAACGATGACGCATATCAGGAGCTTGTGCTGAAAAGGGTTCATCCAGCAACAATAAACTTGGTTTAGCATACATCGCACGCGCCAATGCAACCCGTTGTGCTTCTCCAGTAGAAAGCATCGAAGGTTGACGTTCAAGTAAAGAAATCAAAGCCAGATCTTCGAGAATACTCTCAAAATATTCATATTTCCTTCCACCCAACGTTAAATTTTGTTTCACATTTAACCAAGGTAAAAGATTGGCACCCGCCCATACAAAGCCGAGCTTTCGCTGCTCCGTTGGCAAGAGAAAAGAGGCAGCACTATCCAGCCATAACTGTTGATTGATTTGAATGCTTCCATCCACTTTTTTCAAACCAGCAAGCGAGCGTAATAAGGATGTTTTACCTGCCCCATTTTCACCTGATATTACAATCAATTCATGATTAAAAGCGACCTGAACATCCAACTTCAATGATCCAAATCTCGCGTTGATATCAATGTGGTGCTTCATGATGATACCCATGAAGATCTGCGGTTGACCGAATACACCAAGGATAACAGTACAAATGAAATCGCTAAAAGAATCAATGCCAATATCGAAGCATCCGATTGTTGTTGCATTTCCACCATTTCAAACAATTCAATGCTGGCCACTTTTGTCTCACCTGGCATGGACCCTCCCACCATCAAGACCACACCAAATTCCCCCATGGTATGTGCAAAAGATAGTGCGACTGCCACCCATATACCGCCTTTGGATGCAGGTAATAAAACATGTCGGAAGGTTTGTTTCAAATTCATGCCCTGAATTTTAGCAAGTTCCAACCATGCTCTCGGCACAGCTCGGAAAGCTTGTTGCATGGGCTGAACCGCAAAGGGGAGGCTGTATAATACCGAAGCCAGCACCATCCCTGAAAATGAAAATGCCAACGAACTATCAAAGAAAGATTGCCATGTTTGCCCCAACCAAGCGTGTGGCTGAATGAGTAATAGCACATAATAACCAAGCACAGTGGGAGGTAAAACCAAAGGCAATGCTACCAAGACTTCCAAACTTGTGCGCCCCTTAAAATTTTTAAAAGCCAAAATATATGCCACGGGTAATGCCACAAACATTAAAATTACTGTGGTCATCAAAGACAATTGAAAAGAAATAATAAGCGAATCAATCATTATTATCTTCTTTTTCAATCTGTTGTAATTTTTCAATCGAAGGAGTAATAGCAAATTTTAGAATATTATGATACCTATATCCACTAATTTTATCTTTCCTTATTCTTACCTCCTTCTCCAACAAGGGTTTAAGTTTTTTTAACCAAGAAAGCTCTTTTAATAGAACTTTGTTATCAATGGGAAGCTCATACCTGCGTCGAAGTGTGTCTCCAACTCTCAGCTGATGATCAACTTTATCTAGGGATTCAATAAAATCGTGGGGGTCTATATAACATAAAATTGGTATCTTAAGGTACTTCTGATTTTCATAATTACTTAATTTCTGTCTAAACGAGATCGTATCGCTTACCATGATATGAAGTAAGTCCTGAGCTTGTGAAGGATAAGATTCTTCTAGCATTTCATTTTCTATTTCATCCAAATATTCACAAAACCCTTGAAAGATAGAAGACTCTTTAGACCAATAGGCTAAACTAGCATAGCTCTCCCTATCTCCCCAACCCTCTTCAATATATTCTAGCTCATTTTTCTTCGCCAATTCATTGACATAAGTCTTAAAAAAAACAAGGATTTTATTTTCATTCATTTCACACAAATGATTTTCTGACATCCATAAATACAAACCAAAAACATGTGTAATTATGGGAATTTTTCGATAGTTACAATGATCTAGTTCTGTTTGAACTTCTTCTTTTACCTTTTCAAAATCTTCATCACTTAGGTCAAGGCTATGCCATAACCTTATCCAGCTTTCTTGGCTATCTTCTTGAAAATATTTAGTATTAAAAACAGCTTTGTGAAGCTTGTCTTGGTTCAAAATTCCAGTACGAAAAAAATCTTGCCATAATGTTACACCAAGAATGGGAGAAAAATCTAAAAAGTTAGAATACTTATTACGCAACACAATTTCTTTGGGTTCCCTTTCTTTTTTAACAAAAGATAAACTTCCTTCTAAAAATATTTTAACTTGATCAAGTGTGATTTGACCACTCCTCATTTCAAGGGAAGTAGTAAGTAAAACACTTAAAATATCTTGAAGTAAATCACTTTTATCTTTTGCATTTTCAGGAAGTTTTGAAAAAAAATAAGCAAAGTCTTGGATGAATTTTCGTAATGTTCGAAGATTATTATATTTAGATGCTATATAGATTGAACAGATATTATCAAAGCAACGAATAAGAAAAACTTCACAAGCTTCATTTTTAACCTCGGAGCAAAAGTTTTCTAAAGCGGCTTTAATATGCAACTGAACTTCTAGCTCTTGTCCAATTAATTTCTCTTTTATTTCTAGATATTCTTCTTGTGCGTTAAATTTTGTTGCATCTGCAATAATAATGACATGTCTTTTTTCATGCTCTACAAAACTATTTAGATAACCAAACACCTGTTTCAATGGAATATCACACCTTTCCAAATCATCAAAAATCAAAATGCTATCTTTGGTTTTACTCAATAGCTTCTTCAAATAAGCACTGCCACTAGATACATCTACTTTTACTGTTGATTTCAGGCTGCTAGCAATTATTTTGCTCGCAACCCCCATACCTTTCGAACCTAACCGTGGATGAGTGGCTTGAAACAAAGCATCATCAATTTGATTCACTTCTTTTAGACCATAAAGGCTGATATAAATAAATTTTTTATCAGTTTTCCGTTGGTATAATCCTATAAAATGACTTTTTCCACACCCCCACTGACCTTTTAATAAAACCGCATAAGACGGATATTCCAACTTACAGTAATAGTCCAAATAATCTTCAATATGTTTATTCACCGTAAATGAACCGATAGACCATCAAAAAAAGATTGAACTTCACCATCTACAAGCAATAAAACAGCTACATAAGGAAGCAAAGCAATGGCCTGTTCTTTTTTAGCCACTGGAACAAAACCAGCACCGACCAAACCTTTTTCAACCATCATGCTGGCTTGCAAGGCATTTTGAGCATAAACCAACTTGGGTTTAACCTTTTCCCACAAGCCAGCTTGCATCAAAGCTTGTTGCGCAGCTTTACCAAATGGCGCGGTTTTTGGGTTGGCAATGACAATGCGCTTAATATTGGGCTGTGTGAGTGCATTCAAATCATGCGTGAATGTTTGACCTATTTGAATACCTAAATAACCAAAAGCGATAATTTGGCTCTTTTTTCCCAATAAAGCAGGTCTCTTTTGATCTGCGGCAATAAACACATCAAACGGCGCACCTTGTTTGATTTGGTTGTATAAACGTCCTGTAGAACCTGCAACCACGCGCACCTTCACATCGTGTGTTTTTTCAAACTCGGCACTATAAATTTTGGTTTTCTCATAATAACTCGATGCTACCGCCACCGTGATAATTTCCTGTGCCTGTGAGGTAACAGGGAAAAGACTAACGATAAACCACAGGTAAACACCGATAAACACCGATCCAATTCTCACCTTGGCTTTCCTCCGCGTTTCCGCGCCTTCGCGGTAAAAAATATTTCAACCACCAATATAAATCATCGAACGTTTTTCTGTATCGGCATCAAAAGCATACGTGCCAATTTCAGGTTTAATCAAAGCAGAACGAAGAAAAACAGCGCGAATATCCTCGTCACTGCCACCTTGGCGAATCACATCTCTCAAACTCATATGGCTATCATCAGGTAAACAGGAGCGTAGACCACCATCCGCAGTCAAGCGTAAACGGTTACAGCCTTCACAGAATCGATCTGACATGGGCATAATAAATCCGACTTCACCGATGCCATCTTTTAAGGGTAGGTATCGTGCTGCTGTATTGCCAGTTGTCATGGGGGACATATCCACACAAGCTCGCACCTCTTCACGCTGCAAGATGTCATCCACAGATATATAATGCTTCTCCCAGTCCATGCCTTGTTTCATGGGCATCAATTCAATAAAACGAATGGTTGCTTCCATATCCGAAGCAAAACGGATTAAATCAATCACTTCATCATCATTGATACCTTTCATCAACACGGTATTGAGCTTGATGGGTGTCAGACCTGCATCCTTAGCCGCCTGAATACCTGCCAAGACAGGCTCAAGCTCTCCCCCTGTTAATGAACGAAAACGCAAAGGGTTTAAGCTATCCAAACTCACATTGATGCGATTCAAACCAGCATCAGCCAAGGCTTGTGCATATTTTCCAAGCAAGGTCGCATTGGTACTTAATGCCAAATCTGTGATGCCTGAAATGCTTGCCAATTTTTCAATCAATAGGGGTAAATCACGTCGAACAAGGGGTTCGCCACCTGTAATACGCACTTTATTGACACCCAAATCAGCAGCCACTAAGACAATCCTTTCAATTTCTTCAAAGCTTAAGATATTGGCATGAGATTCAGCTTGGTAAGCATCCGATGACGGACGGCAATAATCACAACGCATATTGCAACGATCTGTCACGGAAATTCTCAAATACGTCAGTTTCCGCGCGAAGCGATCCATCAAACCATGTTGCTTGGGTATATGTTTAAAAAATTGAAGGGGGGATGTGTTCATCGTCATAGGGTGTCGATGATTCCTTTAAAAAGCATATTGAGCAATCATATAAGCAAACTGAGCTTGGTTGGCCTTGCCGCCATTGCGTTCAGAGACAGCCGATCCAGGATTAAACACGCCATATAATCCAACTACTTTTAGGCCTTTGACCGCAGATATTTTGTAAACAGCTTTGACATCAATTTCTGTACCTGCTTTGGTTTGTGTGTATGTTGATTTGCCATTAAATACATTTTTGCCAACGCCTGCAACATTCAACCAATCACCCGTTGCTTTATCCAAAGATAAAAAGTGAACATTACCCAATAAGGTCAAAGCCTTAGACGGTGATGTTTTGATGGATAAGCGCAGGTCTTTCATGTTCGCCCATGAGAAAAAATCCATCTCACCATAGTGCATGTGGTTGGTATGAAAGGGAAAGACAAAGTTTTTATGCGTACTTGGATCAGCTTTATTATCACCTGGACTGTAATCATATTCAATGCCCAAGCGTGTTTTCCATGCATCCAAAGTATAACCCGCTTTTATTGCATAAGCCGAAGCTTTTTGTGAGACATTATTCGCCCATGTACCCGATTGAAAGACCATTTCAGCCGTGCCATCAAAACCTGCTTGTTTGGCAAACAAACGTGTGCCGTAAGTATTGATATTGCGACCTTTGCCCACCGATGCACTTTGATCATGTTGCCAATTGATGAGATAAACATCTACACCTGTTTTAGGTGCCACAGTATAGGTCGCATAAGCACCTGTTAAACGACGACTACGCCATGATACCAATGATTTGCCACGTGTTTTGGTGATAGAAGGTGTCATGGCGACAATATTGGCAGGAGATACTGAAAAAACATCCAGTTTTACATGATCTTTGTGATACATGCCTTTCACACCGTCAAACGTACGCGCGACATCTTTCCAGCCCAAATGCCCCAGCAAACGTTGATCGCCATAAACCAGTTGTTGACGACCCACGCGCAATGCCACATCAGCGATATTATATTGCAAATAAGCCTGTATAAAATCGACTTGTGACAGTGTTTGCGCGCCTTTGGCTTGGCTTTTGTTTTGAATCAGCACGCCTTGAGGCTGGAGCAATACAGAGATGCCATGCCCCAAGTTGCCCTTGGCTTTCAAATACAAACGTGAATCAAACTCCGATCTGTTGTTATTCACTTGACTGTTAAAATTGAAGTTATCAAAGGATTGATAACGTTCACGCAAGTTCCCTGAAAATGTCCAATCGGCAGCACTTGCCAAGCCTGAAAAACTGGCAACAGCACATAATAAAACTATTTTTTTCATCATAGTATCACTCCTCTGCTAACGATCTGAACATATTGGCAACCAGTGGCTTGGCATCTTTTTGAGGCACATGGCATTGGGTGCAGAAATAACGGCGCGGTGAAACATTACCGAGGGCTTGATTTTCACGGGTTAAAAAATGTGAAATGCCGACCTTGGTCGCCCCTGGCATTTCAGAGTTCCAGTTGTGGCAACTCAAACAACTGTTACCATCCTGATTGATGGTAAAATCTGCAATATCATGCGGCACCAACGGCGGTTGTTGTGGATAATTTCGGTTAATTTTACCGTTATCAACGGACCATTCCTTGGCATGGCTGGCAACGGATGGGGCATCCAGCGGCACATCACCCCGCAAAGAATGCTCGGCATCTGAACCAGCCCAAGCCATTGTTGAAAACATACATAACAAAGCAACGATGGATATTTTTTTCATCATCAACTCCTTAAACCTTAACCACGCGCACGGCGCATTTTTTATAATCGGTTTGCTTGGATAACGGGTCGGTCGCATCCAGTGTGACCTTGTTAATCAAACGACGTGCATCAAACCACGGCACAAAAATCAACCCTTCTGGTGGTTTATTGCGCCCTCGTGTTTCAATCATGGCAGTGATTTCACCACGCCGACTCTGAACCTTGGCTACTTCACCACGTTTGAAGCCACGCTTTTTGGCATCTTTGGGGTGCATGTAAATGAGTGCATCAGGCATGGCTTTATAAAGTTCAGGTACACGTTGTGTCATCGTGCCTGAATGCCAATGTTCAATCACACGCCCTGTGCAAAGCCACATATCAAAATCTTTATCAGGCATTTCAGGCGGATGCTCATACGGTGCAAAAATAATATTGGCTTTACCATCTTTATGACCGTAAAAATACAGTTCAGAACCCGCTGGCACAAAAGGATCAGAACCTTCACGGTAACGCCATTTGGTTTCTACACCATTGACCACAGGCCAACGCATACCACGCTCTTTGTGCAATTGATCCCATGACGCAAGGTTATGTCCTTTTTTTGGACCATGCGTGCCAAAGTAACGGTATTCTTCAAACAAACCTTTTTGCACATAAAAGCCAAAATGATCCATTTCATCATTATCATAAACATTGCCGCGATCATCGGTGATTTTTTGGGCGGGAAATTCATCCACATGACCATTGCGATACAACACATCATACAGGGTTTTATTGCGGTATTCAGGCTTCTTGGCAATCAATTCTTTTGGCCAAACTTCTCGCACTTTAAAGCGCTTGGAAAACTCCATGAGTTGCCATAAATCTGATTTTGCACCTTCAGGTGCTTTGACTTGTTGCCGCCAAGCTTGAGTACGGCGTTCTGCATTACCATAAGCCCCTTCTTTTTCCACCCACATGGCAGTGGGTAAAATTAAATCGGCTGCCATGGCTGAAACCGTGGGGTAAGGGTCAGAAACCACAATGAAATTATCAGGGTTGCGATAACCTGGCAGGGTTTCTTCATTCATATTCGCTGCGGCTTGCACATTGTTGTTGCACATCGACCAATAAACATTGATGACACTATCTTTTAACATACGGTTGTGTTGTACCGCATGATAACCAGGCTTGGCTGGCACTGTGCCTTCGGGTAATTTCCAAACCTTCTCCGCAAAATCACGGTGTTCTTTTTTCTTCACCAGTAAATCCGCAGGCAAACGATGCGAGAATGTGCCAACTTCACGCGCTGTACCACACGCCGAGGGTTGACCTGTCAATGAAAAAGGGCTGTTGCCTGGCTCGGATATTTTACCCATCATCAAATGGATATTATACATGAGGCTATTGGTCCAAACACCACGCGTATGTTGATTAAAGCCCATGGTCCAAAGCGACGTTATTTTTTTATTGGGATTTGCATACAGTTTGGCCAAACGAAGTAACTTCGCTTTGGGTACAGATGACATTTTGGCGGCATAGTCCAAGGTATAAGGCTTCACCAATTCAGCATATTCTTTCAAACTACTCACCGACATTGTGCCTTTACCTGGATTTTTCGCTTGTAATTCCAAAGGGTTATCAGGGCGCAAACCATAACCAATATCCGTGATGGTGGTTTTGAAGTGTACATGTTTGTCCATGAAGGTCTTGTCATAGGCTTCATGTTCAATGATATAATTGGCAATATAATTCAAAATAATCATATCGGTTTGCGGTGTAAACACCATATTATTATCGCCCAAATCAAAGCAACGATGTCTGTAAGTGGATAATACATGCACTTCGGAGTCTGGTTTGCTCAAGCGGGTATCGGTGATGCGCGTCCATAAAATAGGGTGCATCTCTGCCATGTTTGACCCCCACAGCACAAAGGCATCGGCATGTTCCAAATCATCATAACATCCCATCGGTTCATCCGAACCAAAGGTACGCATAAAGCCACCCACTGCCGAGGCCATGCAATGACGTGCATTGGGATCAAGGTTATTGGAACGGAAACCTGCTTTCATCAATTTGGATGCCGCATAACCTTCGGGAATTGTCCATTGACCTGAACCAAACATACCAATGGCTTCAGGACCTTTAGCTTTGAGTGTTTTTTTCCACTTTTCAGCCATGATATCAAACGCGACATCCCACGAAACAGGTGTGAATTCACCTTCTTTGTGAAACTTGCCGTTTTTCATGCGCAGCAAAGGCGTGGTCAATCTATCCTTGCCATACATGATTTTGGATAAAAAATAGCCTTTGATGCAGTTGATACCTTTGTTCACTTCTGCTTTTGGATCACCTTGCGTGGCCACAATACGACCCTCTTTTGTTCCGACCATGATACCGCAACCCACACCACAAAAACGGCATGCAGCTTTATCCCAGCGAATGGTGTTTTTTTCGGCATCAAACATATCCATGCCTTGTGCCACGTGAGGTAAACTGACATCAATGGATGCCGCCGCCGCTACGGCTGCACTACTTTTAATGAAATCTCTACGACTTACCGCCATTTCCATCCTCCTTCTTGCTCATTGTTTTGATTGTCTTCACAGTGTTGGTAAACGGGTGTCACACTTAACACGCCCACCATGTTTTGAATGTTTTCTGTGAGGTTTAGAATTTTTTTACTGGTGTTTGCTTCCAAGGTAATCACCCATCGGGATTGGGCATCTTCTGCATGAATCTCTACCTGTTTGTGCTGTTTCAGTTGCAGGCGAACCTTATCTTCCATATTGGGTTTCACTTGAATGACCGCACCGACAATGCAGCCAATACTTTCTTGATGTTCTACGATGATACTCATGCATGGACCTCGATGGCCTGCGTCGGGCAGGAAGCAACGCACGCGCCACATCCCGTACAGGCATCTATATTTAATATGGGTTGAGAAACTTTTCCAAACTCTGGTGTAAATTGAATCGCAACTTCATCACACTGTTCGGCACACGTGCTACAAATCACCCCTTGCTGGGTTAAACAAGCATCTTTGATGATGGCTTTGGCAGACCAAAGCGGTGTGACCAATAGGTTGAGTGCGTTTATGGGGCAAACATCCACACACTGTTTACAGAAGGTACATTCACCTTTTTGAAAGTTCACGGTTGGATAACCATGCGGGCTTTCACGTTGCAAAATGGATTCAGGGCAACTTTCAAGACAATCGCCACAACGGGTGCAAGCCTCTTGAAATAAAGATTCTTCCAACGCCCACGGTGGACGCAAAGGAAGTTTTTCATCCTTTCGAGTGAAGTGAAAAAGCTGACGACGTTGAGCATCAAAACTAGCCATAACTTGTTTATAAACCACCTTTTGAAAACGGGTTTATGATAAACCGATACATGCTCTCAACAACCATGTATTTTAGTATGATATTATATACATATAGAATATACCTTTAAAAAAATATTAGACTAAGTAGTTGATGTATCAGTAAGTATTTTATCTATAGTCGTTTAAGCATTGAAATGGTATTTTTTCTTTTTCAAAGGTTTTTCATATATAGTCATGATTCGTATAAAGCTACCTTTTAGTTCGTCATTCCCGAAATTTTTTATCGGGAATCTAGCTATAGACCCCCGACACAAACATTCGGGGGGGGGACGATGCATTTCAGTCAAGCACGTAACATCAGATGTTAACTATTGTCTTGGCATGCCCTTAAAATACACATAACCCACCCCACCCGAGCGGTTGCGTTCAGCGGCAAAGTTGGGATTTTCAGCTTCAACAGCTTGAATCAATGTTACGGGAGGCTTGCCCACTTTTACATCACCGGGGTGTTGATAATTCGCACCGATATAATCAAAGCCATTCATATCATCCACTGCCATCAAACCTGTTGCTTCCGCTCCCATTGGCATCGAAAGAATGCGTGAAAGTTGGCGCGTATCCACATTGAATGCCCAAATGAAATTATTGATATGGCAATTGCTATCCTCACCGACAAAGAGTGTGCGACTGGCAGTAGAAAATTTTAAATTATCAGGGTTGGCAACCTGAGAAACAGCGCATCGGTTGCCCTGTGCATCGGGCTTACCTTTACCATGAATATAAGGTAGGTTATCACTGCCCATGAGTTCAGGAACAGCGGCTAAACTTGTCGCAACCCAAGCACTTTTGATCGGATCTCCTAAACTATCTTTTTGCTGATCTGTCAAGGATAATTGATAGACAGCACCTGCATCCATACGCCCAAATTGAATATCACCCGATGTTGTCATGCTTTTAATTTGATATGAAATCGCAATATAGGCTTTTTTATCGGCTGCATTGACCGTTACACCTTCCATTTTGGTAAACTCACTGCTTGCACCCATGTAAGCGGCATAACGATGACTCTCAAGAAATGCGGCGGCTGTTTGCATATTGGGTTGAAGGCGAAGCCACTCCGCTTTGCCTTTATGACTGGGGTGGTAATAATTAAACTGCCGTTTAAATCCTTCGGATATGAGCTTTTGAGCCGTCACATCTCCCGTCAAAGGTTCGGTATAAGCATCAAAAATTTGATGAAATCTGATACCGCCATCAATCATCTTCTTTATACCCGCATCCGTGGCATGTCCAAGCGGAATCCAGCGAAGCGTTGCAGCCCCAGCAGGCTCATCTACAGCACTGGTTTGAGTGACTTTTGCAGCATACAAGCTCACTGAAGAAAGATCGCCCGCATGATCGGCAACACCCATAAACAATGTGGTATTGGCACCGTCATCACCTGAATAGTAGGTGCGGCTATCGGGCATCATTTGAATCAACTCACGCGCCCAACGCCCTGTCGCATAATGTTTGACTTGGCTTGCAACACCCTTTTGATTCAAGGCTATTTCTGTGACATAACCATAATCGTAGGGATATGCATGGGTCGCTTTAAATTTGTGTTGAAATCCCGTCAATAAGGCTTCTGTACTTGATTTCTTAGGCAAAGGCTTTGCCATGGTGTTGTTTCGATAGGCATCAAATTCCCGTTCATCGGGTTCATATTCTTCTGATCCAAGGTGGGTATTCCAAGGTGATTTGGAAGCGGCACACGGTGTCCATAAACCTTTGCTATCTGCAAAAGTCAGCTTATCGAATGCTTTGATGCTTAGAAGCCCTGTCTTTAAATCTTGTTGTACATGACTTTTGCCAATAAACATGGGGTTTTTACGGTATTGATTGCCACTTTTACGATTGCCATCCCATGTCACATATTCAAAGTGAGTCAGATAAAATAAATCTGCGCTTGTTGCGTCATCTTTGGGCTTAACCATGCGAATGAGTGTGCTGCCATCGGGTGTATCGGCGATAAACTGCCCCTTATTTTTATCGTTCAAACCTTCGGCAACAGCTTGCTGGGTACGTTCCGTATAAAATGGATTTCTTGAAGCGGTCGGGTCGATGACAGCTTTGCCATACTTATCCACCATACCACCATAATATTCACCCGCATGTGAACCTGTTAAAATGACATCATCGGATTTAAATAAAGATTGGTATGCAAGCGGGTAACTTTTCTTTGAGCCATCGCTGAAAGTGATGATGGCTTTTGATGTCGTATAAGGAACCGACATATGATAAGCCGCTTGCGCTTGCTTTGCAGCATATTGATCGCTGGGTGCTTCTGTTGATGTGAAAGCAATGCTGCGAATAGTTGGTGCAGCAGTGTCTGTATTTTTTTCGATAGGATTACAAGCAGTCAACCCAAGAAGGCATGCCATTGGAAAAATTCGTTTCATAGTATTGTCTCTCAAAGCTTAGCCCTAGAATTCCGACAGAATTTTAGGGATAAAGGTTATTAAAATATATTTTTTTACAATGCTAATCTTTAAATAAGGCAAGAAGTTGACCGCTGCCTTATTGGGTTTTCTCATCCATTCCCGACGGTGTTCAAACACGTATGATAGTCTATAGTGTGTCCTGTCTTTAAGTAGGGTACTATCATCGCTTACTTCTCATCGTGAAGCATAGGATGACGGGGTAAGATGATATTTAAATTGGGAGGTTATTTATGCGTTGGTCCAGTCGTGAAGATAGACATCATGAAAAGAAGTATTTTAAACGTAAAAAACTCACGGTGGTGGGTTCAGGCAATGTCGGTGCTACGGCTGCATTTTTGGCCGCCCAACGTGAATTGGGGGATGTGGTCTTGCTTGATGTGGTGGCTGGTATTCCACAAGGCAAAGCACTGGATATGTATGAAGCCTCACCTATTTTAGGTTATGATGTACAAGTCACAGGTACACAACTGTATGAAGATACTGCCGATTCAGATTTGGTCATCATCACCGCAGGGATTGCCCGAAAACCAGGCATGTCGCGTGATGATTTATTGGCAACGAATGTGAAAATTGTGTCCGAAGTGACTCGAAAAATTGTGGAATATTCACCCGATTGTGTGATTTTGGTGGTGACCAATCCATTGGATGCGATGGTGTATACCGCCAAACAAGTATCAGGCTTTCCACGTGAGCGGGTGATAGGTATGGCAGGTGTGTTGGATTCGGCGCGTATGCGTTCATTTATTGCACAAAAATTACAGGTCTCCATTGCAGATGTATCTGCTTTTGTACTGGGTGGTCATGGCGATACGATGGTGCCACTACCGCGCTATGCAACAGTAGCGGGGATTCCCATCACGGAGATGATGTCTTTAAAAGATATTGCTGCGATCAGCGAACGCACGGCGCAGGGCGGGGCAGAAATTGTGGAGCTTCTCAAAACAGGTTCGGCATTTTATGCGCCCGGTGCAGCCGTTGTGGAAATGGCAACCTCAATTCTGAAAGATACAGGGCGTATTTTGCCATGTGCAGCTTATCTTGATGGGGAATATGGGGTTGATGGTTATTATATGGGCGTGCCATGTCGCTTGGGCGGTGCTGGTTTGCAATCGGTGGTGGAGTTGGATTTAACAGTGGATGAACAAGCGGCGATGAGTGTATCGCTTGATGCGGTGAAGGCATTGGTCAAGCAGGTGAATGGTTTGGCTGTATTTTAAAAAGATTTTACGAGCATCGCTTGATTGAACTATCATCCTTAGAGGTTTACATTCCTGTAAAAATTTTATGGGGGATGCGATGTCAAGAAATCACGATGAAAAAAACGTGCCATGAGTCGAAAAATGCTGCGAACGCGCTATGTGGATTGTTCTCCCGCTGCGCGGGCTTTAAGCGATTACTGGTTTGAGCCTTTTGTTGGTGCTTGAATCCAAACTGGGAAAGCTACATACGACGATTCAAGAAGTTTTTGGTATTTTCATGGATGGCTTGATGTTGTTTTGTGGTGGCTTGGTGTTGCTGCGACCACACCATTCATTTAATTGGAAAGAAAAGATACACCTTGGTGAAACCAACATGAAGAATAGATTAGAAACCATGACCATTAAAACAGCATGAAATTATTTGTACCGCCATTGGAACTCACAAGTCTTGAAGGCTTTACGGATGAAAAAGATATTTTTAAACGTAAAGATTTTGGTGAAAAATTAACGCATCTTATTAAAAGTACAGATGATGAATGGGTATTAGCCATTGATGCCCCTTGGGGAGAAGGAAAAACCACATTTATCAAAATGTGGAAGGCTTCGTTGCAGCAAGACAATGATATGTTATGTGTTTTATTTGATGCCTTTGAACATGATTATCAGCAAGATCCATTTTTGGCGATCGCTAGAGAAATTTATGATCTTATTGGTGATAAAGAAGTCGATCTGAAAGAAAGTTTTAAAAAGAAAAGTTCGGCAGCTTTTAAAACTTTAGTGCGTGTAGCAATACGTGTCGGTCTAAAGGCATCAATAGCAGGTATTTTTGATGACACTGTATTTGAAGGGAGCGGTGCTGAAGATGATATATCAAGCACTTTAGATCAGTATGTGGCAGAGCAATTGGAGTCAGTAAAAAAAGATAAAGAAAGCTTGGAGTATTTTAAAGCCTTCTTGAAGGAACTCCCACAACAACTGGGGAAGAAGAAACTTGTTTTCATCATTGATGAATTGGATCGTTGTAGACCACCTTTTGCGCTTGAAATTTTAGAAAAAATAAAACACTTATTTTCTGTACCCAATGTTGTGTTTGTTCTGTCATTAAACCGCGAACAATTGGAAGAATCCATTCGGTGTGAATATGGTCGGTCGGTGGATGCAAGCCAATATTTGCAAAAGTTCATCAATATATGGGCGCATTTACCAAAATTAGAAGATAAATACATGAGTGATGCGAAACAATATATTTGTCAATGTTTAAATCTGATGGATCTCGATAGTGATAGAACTCAGTATAGACAGGATATGGTGGAAACCTTAGCTGATCTTGCCGATTATTATCATTTATCACTTCGTGCCATTGAACGAATACTCACCAATTTGGCGATTCTTAAAAATTCTAGAGGTGTGTTAGACGAACCGTATACTAAAATAAGTGTGTATTTAGCGGTGATTAAAGTACATTATCCATCAAGTTATAAGAAATTATCTAGTGGTGAATTATCGTATAAAGCACTATTGGAAGAAACTGAACTAAACAATCTACGTTCTAAACAAGGTGTTCATGACCCTCAAGGACACTTTATTAAATGGATTTTATTCTATTCGATGTCCGCCCATGAAGACATAGAAGCTTTTAAAACTAGAAATAATTTTCCAACTCCCGCTTATTATTCAAAGGTAGATATTCCTTTGTTATGTAAGTGGATGAATATGTTTCAATAGCGAGCGAGTCATCATGTGTTATAAAAAATATTTCCAGTGTTGGGAGTTTAAATAATGAATATCCATGAATATCAGGCAAAAAAAATCTTAAAATCCTTTGGTGTCGCTATCCCGAAGGGTCAATTGGCATGGACGGCGGATGAAGCGGTGGGTGCGGCAAAAGAGCTGGGTGGATCTGTTTGGGTGGTCAAGGCACAAATCCATGCAGGTGGTCGTGGTAAAGCGGGTGGGGTACGCATTTGTAAATCACTGAGTGACGTAAAAAAAGCAGCGGCTGCCTTGCTGGGTTCGGTATTGGTCACCAAACAAACAGGCGCAGCAGGTAAAGAAGTCGGCAAGGTCTATATTGAAGAAGGTTTGGCTATTGCCCGTGAGTTTTACTTATCTTTGTTGGTGGACAGAGAGCAAGCATGTATATCATTT
>NVWS02000113.1 GCA_002746295.2 Zetaproteobacteria bacterium | reverse complement strand
GTTTATGACATCAATCACTATGTGAATGTGGGAAACTTTACCCTTCCAGCCATGCCTGAACGCTCCACTTGGGAGATGGTTACCATTGTGGCTGGTACGTTGATTGTCGTGCAAGGCTTTGAAACCACACGCTACTTGGGTCGTCAATTTGATGCATGGACACGGGTGCTTGCTTCGCGTTACTCTCAATATTTGTCACTCACCGTATATGTGGTATTTGTAGCTTTGGCTTTGCCTGTGGTGAATATTCTGCATGGTGATTATGAAGGCAATAGTCTGATTCTTTTAGCTGCGGAGGTTTCTGTATTATTGGTTACCCCCTTGATTGTTGCGGCTGCTTTATCGCAGTTTTCTGCCGCTGTCGCCGATACTTTGGCAGCCGCTGAAAATATGTCGGAAGCCACCCATAACCGTGTCAAACAACGCTGGGGATATGTCATGGTGGGTAGCATTGCCATCATGTTGGCATGGTCTGGATCTATTTTTGAAATTATTGCCTTGGCATCGCGTGCCTTTGCTTTGTATTATTTTCTTCAATGTATTGTGGGATTTATTGTCTCTGAAAGTCAGTTTGAACGAGGGCGGTGTGTGCTTGTTGGATTGGCGCTGTTGTTTGTGCTGATTTTTGCAGTTCCCGCAGGATGAGTTTATTTCATAAAAAGGAGACTCCATGAGTCAAAAAAACAACCCCTTATTATCCAGTCGGCGAACCTTTGTAAAAGGTATGGCAACGGTGGGGGCTTGCTTGCCGTTAATCGGCGCACTCTCGCCGTTGGCTTGGGCTGGTGAGCTACTGTCGTCCAAAACGGAATTAAGCGGTAGCGTGTTTGATTTGGTGATTGCACCGATGCGAGTTAATTTAACGGGCAAAGAAAGCATCGCCACCACCGTCAACGGGCTGCTTCCAGGCCCTATCATCAAGCTTAAAGAAGGTGATGATGTCACCATTCGCGTCACCAATCGTTTGGATGAAATGACCACCATTCACTGGCATGGTATCATCCTTGATTCAGGTATGGATGGTGTACCAGGTATTAGCTTTCCAGGCATTGCACCAGGGGAAACCTTCGTCCATCGCTTTAAAGTCGTGCAACATGGTACCTATTGGTATCACGCCCACACACTGGCTGAACAAACAGGTGTCTATGGTGCGCTGATTATTGAGCCGCGCGATGCTTCGAATGATATGACATTTGATCGGGATTATCCGATTGTGCTCAGTGATTGGACAGATGAAAACCCCGTGGATGTTTTTTTGAACCTGAAAAAATTGGGGGGCTATTATAATCAGCGTAATTTGACGGCATCGGATTTTTTCGATGATGCCGCTCACCTTGGTTTAGGCACAGCGTTTACCAAAAGAAAGCTATGGAATGAAACACGCATGAGTCCGAATGATTTTAGTGATGTTTCGGCTGCGACCTATACATATTTGATGAATGGTCACAGCCCCAATGGAAATTGGCATGGCATGGCGAAAGCAGGCGAGCGGGTGCGTTTGCGCCTGATTGGTGCGGCGACAGCAACCTTCTTTGATGTGCGTATTCCAGGTCTAAAATTAACGGTTATTGCGACAGATGGTCAGCCAGTGAAGCCAGTGGTGGTGGATGAGTTGCGTATTGGATCGGGTGAAACTTATGATGTGATGGTAACGATTCCTGATAAACAAGCCTATACAATATTTGCGCAATCCATGGATCGTTCGGGTTATGCGTGTGGTACTTTATCCGCAGAAAAAGGAATGAAAGCTGCTGTGCCTGCTTTGGATGCGCCTGTACCTTTGGATATGGTGGATATGATGGGTGCGATGTCCCAACAGGGAAAATGGAAGCAGATGGCGATGCAGCACAAACCCAACCATTCACGCGATGAATATGGTGCAGGTGTGGATATGCGTGTGGATTACCCGAGGGTTAATTTGGATGACCCAGGTCCTGGGCTGCGCAACAATGGACGGCGTGTGCTGAGTTATGCAGATTTGAAAAGTATCCATACACCGCGTGATACACGTCCACCGACGCAGGAAATTGAATTGCATTTAACGGGCAATATGGAGCGTTTTATTTGGTCAATGGACGGCTTAACCTTGAATGAAGCTGCCCCCATTCACTTTCGCAAAGGTGAACGTATTCGTGTTATTTTTCATAATGACAGCACCATGATTCACCCCATGCACTTGCATGGTATGTGGTCGGATTTAGAATCTCCTGAAGGTGGTTTCCAAGTTCGCAAACATACCATTGCTGTGCAACCTGCGCAGCGTGTGAGCATGTTGGTGACGGCCGATGCAGAAGGGCGTTGGGCTTTTCATTGTCATCTTTTGTATCACATGGCAGCGGGTATGTTTCGTGAGGTGGTGGTTGCATGAAGCTATTAAAAAGTTTGACTCTTTTGAGCATGGTGGGTGGTTTGTGGATGTCTTCGGCTCTGGCTGAAGGCATGAAGATGCAAGGGCAAGTCATGGGCGGCTCGATGCAAGGTGGCAGTGCGCCTATGGGTGCGCGCAGTTCGGATTATTCGGATGGATATAAATATCGGGGCATCAAAGGTTGGGAAGAAACCGATACCATCCGTATTGATAAAGTGTTGGCAGATCAAACAGAGTACCGTGTCAATAATCATGGTAACAATAGTTTGCGCTATGATACCCAAGCTTGGCGAGGTACGAATTATCATAAGTTGTGGTTGAAATTGGAAGGCTCGGATGAGCTCACAACACGCGCAGGCAATATGGAATTACAGGTGTTGGATAGCCGCTCCATTGACTCTTTTTGGGAATTCCAAATGGGCGTAAGGTATGATCGTGTGTATAGTCCCAGTATCACCCGTCAACGCTTGCTGGCAGTGATTGGTTTTCAAGGTTTGGCACCGTATTGGTTTGATGTTGAACCCGCGCTATTTATCAGTGATAAAGGTGATGTATCGGCGCGTGTCAGAGCAACCTATGATCTTTTATTGACACAGAAATTGATATTGCGACCGCGTTTAGAAATCAATGCTGCCATGCGTGGAAGCTCGCAATTTGATGTGGGGCAAGGGCTTAATGATGTTCAATTAGGCTTGCGTTTGCGTTATGAAATCACACGTAAATTTGCACCGTATATTGGTATCGCCAAGCAACAACAATTTGGCGCAACCGCCAACTTATTGCGTACAGCAGGTGGAGCGAGCAATAATATATCACTTATGACTGGTTTGCGCTGGTGGTTTTGAGTATAAATAATTGAGATGGATAGGTGGGTAAAATGAAAAAAATCATCATGTTGGTGGCAATCATGGGCTTGATGGCCGCTTGTTCCACCACACCAAAGCTTGAGAAAAGTGATGAATCGAAACACAGCAATGCAAAGCAAGTGATGGATCATATCCATTCTTTTTATGTATCTCGGATTGGGCTTGATGATGGCTATGAAGTTATTTTTCATGTCATGCCTGCGCCTGAAGGTGAGAGTTTTAGTCGTGAAAATTATCATTTAATGGTGAGTATTAAAAAAGATGGGAAAATCATGGAAGGTTTAAAAGTTTATTCGGAAATTCATCATGCCGATGGTACATCTGAACCCAAGGTGTTGATGATGGTGATGAATGCGTGGTATATGACAGCTTACCATTTGGCACGTGATTCAGGCAAACATGAGATGATTGTTTCATTTGAACATGATGGTCGCTCATATTTTTCAGGGATTAAGTACCCAGAATGACATGTTCAACAATGGATATTCTGATTACAACGGTGAAGAAAGAAATTTACCGTCATCAAGCATGTTCGTTAACGGCAACAACGGCTGAGGGTGAGTTGAAAATCATGCCTTCGCATGCGCCTTTATTGGCGGTTTTAAGGCCTGGTATTCTGATTGTTGAATGTATGCCTGATTGCCAAGGTGCAGACGTTCGATGTGATTCGATGGTTGTTTTGGGCGGGTTTATAGAAGTTCAACCTGATAGCGTCATTGTGCTTGCTGATAGCGTTGAACGAGCCGATGATCTAAATGAACAGATGGCAGCACAGGCTGTTGAACAAGCGAAAAAAGATTGGGAAGTGGCTTCAAAAGAAGCACAGAAAAAACAAACACAAGCACATATCGCATTGGAAATTGCATTGGCTAAAATGTATCTTGTCAAAAATCGGTTGAAAAAAATGTAATGCTTCTTCTATGGGTGGAACTGGGTTTAAGTGACTTTCGTAAAATACGCTTAGTATCAATGGCATAAGTGATGGATGAACATCTTGACTTGTGTGTAGGGTATAAGCTTCATGCTTTTCCCATTTGTAAATGTCATCATTGCGGCACGATGTTTGATAAGATTGGAGGTCAACCATGGTATATATCGATCCTGTTTGTGGGATGAATGTTAAAGAAGGTTCAGAGCATAAACGCAGCTTTCGTGGTGTGGATTATCATTTTTGTAGTGGACATTGCTTGAATAAATTTGGCGAGTCAGCAGAAGACTACCTTGGCGATGATGCGACAGATGACCCCGTTTGTGGCATGAAAGTAAGCCGTGAATCTAGCAACCATATTCAATACAACGCCCATGATTATTATTTTTGCTCGCAGCATTGTGTTGAAAAATTTTCTGAACATCCAAGTGCTTATGAAGGTAAAGATAAGGCATGCGAACATCATCATGCGCCGAAAAAAACACAGCCTAATAATCCTGATGCCATGTATTTTTGCCCGATGTGTCCAGGGCAAGAACAAAAAGGTGCAGGGACGTGTAAAGTATGTGGCATGGCTTTGGAGCCAATGGCTGCGCCGAGTTTAAACGAAACAACAGAGTATTTTTGCCCCATGCACTTGGATGTTGTAAGTGATGACCCAGGTTCATGTCCCAAATGCGGCATGTCATTGGAAGCAAGAACCGTTTCGGGAGAAGAAAAGAACGAAGAGCTTGAGAATATGAGCCGACGTTTGAAATTTAGTACACTTCTATCCGTACCAATTTTCCTATTGGCGATGGTCGCGGATTTAGCTCCAGCATGGTTGCCCAAGGGCTTGAGTATGAGCAGCGTGCAATGGATTGAGTTTGCCTTAGCAACGCCAGTGATTTGGTGGGGTGGCTGGCCATTCTTTGAACGTTTTGCTTTATCGGTGAAAACTTGGAACTTGAATATGTTTACCTTGGTGGGTTTGGGTGTGGGTGTGGCATGGTTTTATAGTGTCGTTGCACTTATTTTTCCGTCACTCTTTCCTCCCGTGATGCGCTCAGGCGAAGGTTTGGTGGGGGTGTATTTTGAGGCAGGGGCAGTGATTACAGCTTTGGTGTTGTTGGGGCAAGTGCTGGAGCTTCGCGCTCGTTCACGCACCAATGAAGCCATCAAGCTTTTACTGGGTATGACACCAAAAACGGCACGTTTGGTGAAAGAAGACGGCTCTGAATCCGATGTATCACTGGAAGATGTGGTGGTGGGTGATGTGTTGCGTATTCGTCCCGGTGAAAAAGTACCTGTGGATGGCGTGGTGTTGGAAGGGACAAGCCTTGTTGATGAGTCCATGGTCAGTGGTGAGCCATTAGCCGTTGAAAAATTAGCAGGCGAAGCTTTGATTGGTGCAACGGTGAATGGTAACGGGGCATTGTTGATGCGTGCTGAAAAAGTGGGTGCAGATACTTTGCTATCACAAATTGTTAGCATGGTCGCAGAAGCTCAGCGTTCACGCGCACCCATTCAAAAAATGGCGGATACCGTGGCAGCTTATTTTGTCCCTGCGGTTGTGGGTGTGGCACTGCTCACCTTTGCCGTATGGATGTTGATGGGGCCTGATCCACGTTTGGCACATGCGATTGTCAATGCTGTGGCAGTATTGATTATTGCTTGCCCATGTGCTTTGGGTCTGGCAACACCGATTTCAATCATGGTCGGGACAGGTCGCGGCGCAACAGCGGGTGTTTTGATTAAAAATGCTGAAGCTTTGGAAGTGATGGAAAAAGTAAATACTGTGGTGGTCGATAAAACAGGCACATTAACCGAAGGCAAACCATCATTGACAACCATCAAGACTGTTGGCGGGATGAGCGAACATGATGTGTTGCAGTTTGCTGCCAGTTTGGAGCGTGTGAGTGAACATCCATTGGCCGCCGCGATTGTGGCAGGGGCAGAAGAAAAGTCGCTCACACTGTTGGATGTAGATGACTTTTTGGCAGTGACAGGGAAGGGCGTGCAAGCTCATATCATCCATGATGGGCAGGGCAAACGTATCAGTTTGGGCAATGCCAAGATGATGCAAGCCTATGGTGTCGATATTCTAACCGTGAAAAACATGGTGGAAGCGCATCAAAAAACAGGTGAAACTGTGATGTATTTGGCTGTGGAAAAAGAATTGGTGGGAATATTGGGCGTATCTGACCCCATTAAATCTTCGACACCTGAAGCGATTCAAGCCTTGCATGAAGAAGGCATTGAGGTGGTGATGCTTACGGGCGATAACCACCACACAGCCGCCGCAGTCGCAGAAAAACTAGGTATCCAGCGTTTTGAGGCAGATGTCCTACCCGATCAAAAAGCAGCGGTTATCAAAGCTTTGCAAGATGAAGGGAAAACAGTGGCGATGGCAGGTGATGGTATCAATGATGCACCCGCTTTGGCGCAAGCGCATGTCGGTATTGCTATGGGAACAGGTACGGATGTGGCAATGGAATCCGCAGGTATTACACTGGTGAAAGGTGAGCTAACAGGCATTTTACGGGCGGTACGTTTATCACGAGCGACCATGAAAAATATTCGTCAAAACCTTTTCTTTGCCTTTATTTATAATTCCGCAGGTGTGCCGATTGCTGCGGGTGTGCTTTATCCATTTTTTGGTTTGTTATTGTCGCCCATGATTGCGGCGGCGGCGATGAGCTTTAGTTCTGTATCGGTGATTAGTAATGCGCTTCGTTTGCGCAAAGCGAAATTATAAATGTTTACCGTTTATGGACCAGGTTTTGCAGACCCAATTCGCTTGGAAAAATTATTACAACGCCCCGATGTGAGTAAACTATCGGCAACCCAAGCCAGCCGTGCGATGGATGCTCAAGATATTCCTGCCAAGGAATCATGGGTCGATATTTCAATCAAACCCAAAGATGAAAAAAAACAAAGGCATCAAGAGTTACCCATAAATACACCATCACAGCTCAAATCCCCTATATTTAAAGCCGAACAAGTGATGACAAAACCAGTGGTTTTTGTTTATCCTTATACGCCTGCAATGGAAGCATGGAAAATGTTTGATCATTATGGTTTTCGACACCTTCCTGTATTATCCGAAGAGAAGAGCTTGCTTGGCATTTTATCGGACAGGGATTTGATGCGGTGTCGTTGTAAAGAAGGCATTTGTATGCACTGTGGACAAGATAAAGAGGAGCTGTTGGTGGGTGCTTTGATGCATGAACAGGTTGTGACGGCACAGTTGGATACCGATGCTCGTTCCATTGCACGGCTTTTTGTGGAGAGTCGTATCGGTGCGATGCCCATTGTGGAAAATCAACAGCTTAAGGGCATTGTCACACGCAGTGACTTACTTCGAGCGGTGATGCGTGATTTTCATTTGAATGTTTGGATGTAAACCTTCATGATTTGAGTTGTAAAATAATTTGACATTGGAGCAAGGGTACATAGGATGCGCAACCCAATCAAGCTTCGGCTTGTTATGGATGATTGTATTTAATCTATGGAGATAACCATGAGCACATGGACTGTCCGCCCTGGCGACATTGAACGTAAATGGTATATTGTTGACGCTCAAGATTTGATCTTGGGACGCATGTCCACTGAAGTAGCAAGGTTACTTCGTGGTAAACATCGTCCAGAATATACCCCTCATGCTGACTGTGGCGATCATGTGATTGTGATCAATGCTGAAAAAGTAAAAGTCACTGGTCGCAAAGAAGCACAAAAAATGTACTACCGTCATTCACAATATGCAGGTGGTCTTAAAAGCATTACCCTTGAAAAACAACGCGAACGTTTTCCAGAACGCATTATTGAGTTGGCTGTGAAAGGCATGATGCCAAAGAACCCGTTGGGTCGCGCAATGCTTAAAAAATTAAAAGTTTATGCAGGTTCAGATCACCCACATGCTGCACAGCAGCCTGAAGCTCTGAAGCTGAACTAAGAGGTTGATGAAAATGGCTGATAACTTTATTCGTGGTACAGGTCGTCGTAAACGCAGTATCGCACGTGTGATGTTGAAAACTGGTTCTGGTGAAATTTCTGTCAATGGTCGTAGCATGGAACATTACTTTCCAATCGCGATTATTCGTCAAGAAGCGTTGCGTCCTTTGAAACTGACTGACAATGTCAGCAGCGTTGATATTCGTATCAATGTTCAAGGTGGTGGTGTTTCAGGTCAAGCTGGCGCAATTCGTCATGGTATTTCACGTGCGTTGCTTGAATATGATTCAAGCCTTCGTGCCCAATTAAAGGAAGCAGGTTATTTGACCCGTGATGCCCGTAAGGTTGAACGTAAGAAACCTGGTTTGAAGAAAGCACGTCGTGCCCCTCAATTCTCCAAACGTTAATTCGAGTTGTTGTAAGATGTATGAAAAAAGGGAGGCGAAAGCCTCCCTTTTTTTGTTTGATTTAAATGTTTTGGATGGGTTTTATGGCTTGTTTTTTCACCCAGTATGATGAATGTTTCATCAGATCAGAGGAGGCTATAGTGATTCAAGTATTAAATCACCACGTCATTCCCGAAATCTTTTATCGGGAATCTAATGATAGATCCTCGATACAAGCATTCGAGGATGACGATTGGGCAATATAGAAATGATAGTTCTATACTTGAATGACTATATATGAGTTTTAATAGGCGAGAATATGATGAACGGGTGTACCCTCTAGGCGCTTGCGACCTTCCAAAAATTCAAGCTCAATGACAAAAAGGCAAGCGGATACTTTCGCACCAAGTTGCTGAACCAAGTTGATGGTTGCTTCTGCTGTACCACCTGTTGCCAATAAATCATCAATAATTACAACTTTATGCCCAGCCGAAAGTGCATCGCGGTGGATTTCCAAACGATCCATACCGTATTCCAGCTCATAATCAATGGCATGTACATCAGCTGGTAATTTTCCAGGCTTTCGAACTGGGATAAAACCTAGTCCTGTCAATTGGGCCAAAGCTGCGCCAAATAAGAACCCTCTTGATTCAATGCCAACAATAAAATCAACATCATTCTCAATCAGGCAAGACAATTCGGATACACAAGCGGCAAAGGCATCACCATTGGCAAGTAGGGGGGTAATGTCTTTAAATGTAATGCCTACTTTGGGGAAGTTGGGGATATCACGAATAAAATCCCGTAGGTGTGTTGCTGTTTGACTCATGAAATCATCTCCTCGAAGCTGATGTGGTCATCGTCCACAAGCTTACGGAGTTTTTTCAAAGCCACCACCTGAATTTGACGAATGCGTTCACGCGTGACCCCAAGATGTTCGCCAATGGCTTCCAGCGTCCATGTTTCATGGTCTCGTTCCAAACCAAAACGTAAACGAACCACTTTTTGTTCATTGCTGCCCAGTTGATTTAACCATGTATGTAGTAATTTCTCCCGAATGGAATGATCCATTTGAACATCAGGGCGTTCCACGCTTTCATCTTCGGTAATATCATAAATCGTGAAGTCGCCATCTTGATATAGAATTTCATCGGCATTTTCAGTGGTGATAGATGTTGCCAACAGGGTTTGAATACGTGCGGTTGTTTTACCCATGTGAAGCGCAATCTCATTTTCTGAAGGCTCTCGCCCAAGTGTGGCACTTAAATGCCGACTGGAACGCAACATGGAATAATACTCTTTACCGACATGAACGGGTAAACGAATCATGCGACCTTGGTTGAGAATAGCACGTTCGACAGATTGCCGAATCCACCAGGTTGCATAGGTTGAGAAACGACAGCCATGTTGGGGGTCAAATTTCTCAACCGCACGCATTAAACCAATGTTTCCTTCTTCAATCAGGTCTGACAAAGGTAGGGAGCGGTATAAATAGCGTCGGGCAATTTTCACAACCAAGCGTAGGTTGGCTTGAATCATTGTGGTGCGAGCTGATTCATCGCCGTTATGAACACGGTTGGATAAATCAATCTCATCTTGAGCTGTGAGAAGCTCATGCTGTGAAATTTCACGCATATAAATATTGATAGGATCCATGCTATGAGGCTGTGCCATGATGATGCTCCGTTACCTTGACAATTCTTGAGAAGTGTGCATGTTAATAAGGTATAGAGTGAAAACATATCGCATGTTTATGTGATATCAAAGTTTCAATGTGTGGTTTTTAGTGTGCTTACAATAAATAGCTTATTTTTTAGGTAGATAGAGAAGTGGGTTGACAGGGCTTGTGCCTATGCGAATTTCAAAATGTAAGTGGGAACCTGTGGAGTGACCAGAGTGTCCTGATTTGGAAATGACTTGTCCTGCTTTGATATGATCCCCCACTTTTACAAGCAATTGTTGGTTGTGTGCATAGGCGGTAAATAATTGGTCTGAGTGACGAATGATAATCAATTTTCCATAGCCCGAAAGCCGTGCGCTGGAATGGACGACGATACCAGCGGCGGCTGCATGAACAGGTGTTCCATCCTTGACAGAAATATCAATTCCATCATGCATACGGCTTCCACGTCGCCCAAAGGGGCTGCTCACAGTGCCTTGTACTGGCCAGCGCAAATGAATATTATTCAAAGACTTGCGGCGTTTTTTACTCGCAATTGCACTGTTTTTCTGTGTGACATCTGGTTTTTTGACATGCTTATGTTGGGTGATCTTTTTTCTTGTATACTGTGATGGGGTGGACAGGTAAATTTTTTGTCCCACATAAATAGTATAGGGGTAATGCAAATGGTTACGTTTTGCTAAGGCGCGATAGGGCACCCTAAACTGTTGCCCAATTTTATATAAAGAATCACCTTTTCTAACAGTATGGTAGGTCTTATTCGAGTACGATTTTATATATTTCTGGCTGGACTTTTGATGATGTGTGGTGTGCGAAATCGTATGAATTTCGCGTTTTGAATGAAAACATCCTGAAGTGGATAGCATCAAACAAAATAAAATAATCCACCTTAATTGAATAGCCATAAACCAAAAAAGCCCAATATAACCAGAACTGCAATGCCCAAGGTTGCCCACTCAAAGTAGCGTTCAACCCAAGCACGTAGGCGATCTCCTCCCCAGCGTAGCAAAGCCCCTTCCAAAAAGAACCGAGCGGCACGCGATAGCAAAGCAGTCAGAATAAAACCGATAAAAGGCAAGCCAAATGCACCCGCAGCAATAGTGATGACCTTAAATGGAATGGGGGAGAACCCTGCAATCAATACCAGCCATAACCCCCAATCAGAAAACCAAGACTCTACCTCATGAAATTGTGTCATCATGCCATAAGCTTGTAGCAAAGGTTCTGCAACACTGGCAAAAAGAAAAAAACCAATGGCATAACCGACGGCAGCACCGACAGTCGATCCTGCTGTGCAAATGCTGGCAAAACGCAAAGCCAAGTCTGGACGACCCAATGCCAATGCCAACAATAAAATATCGGGAGGAATGGGAAATACACTGGCTTCAATAAGCGCAATAAAAAACAATGCCCATTGTGCTTGAGGGTGGTCAGCCCATGCCAGTGTCCAATGATAGGTACGACGTAACCATGAATCTGAAGGTTTTTGTTCGCTATTCATCCGTATTCTTCTCCTGATAAAAGAGGGACAAAGGAGCAATCATCCAAGTAAGATGTTTGTATACCTGTTGCTTTTTTTTCTCGACGTACCAAGCAATGTTGCCCTGCTTCACCTTCTGGCATCAACAGGACACCACCCTCACGCAATTGTTGTATCCAAATATCTGAAGCAAAGCCACCCGCTGTCACAATGATCGCATCAAAAGGGGCATATTGAGCCCAGCCCAAGCGACCATCGCCGCATTTAAGGGAGGTGTTATCAATGTTAGCTTTGAGTAGGTTTTGCAGGGATTTTTGATGCAATATTTCAATACGTTCAATGCTATAAACATGCTGGCATAAACAGGCGAGTATGGCTGTTTGATAGCCACAGCCTGTACCAATTTCTAAAACACGTTCATGACCTTGTAGCTTAAGTAGTTCAGTCATACGAGCGACCATAAAAGGCTGTGAAATGGTTTGTCCTGCTCCAATGGGGAGTGCCGAATTTTGATATGCACGTGCGACCAAAGGTGGGTCTACAAAAAGGTGACGATGCACGTGATACATCGCATCCAAGACGTGTTGGCTTTGAATGCCCGCAGGCATCAATTGTTTTTCAATCATGCGGCGACGAGGAAGTTCAAATGAGAGTGAAATCGGGGGGTTAGACATGCAAGAGAATCCAAACAGTGTAGTGAGACATTGAAGTCATAGAAAAAATATATGAATGGTCGGGACGACAGGATTTGAACCTGTGACCCCCACACCCCCAGTGTGGTGCGCTACCAAGCTGCGCTACGCCCCGTTGATTCATATAAGAATGTCGGCAGACTAATTCCTTGTTGATGAGACGCAACAAGTGTGTGTCATGGTGCATCGTTTTCAAGCAAACTCTGCTTGAAACTTTTGCTGGGGCGGAAGGTAATCACACGGCGAGCCGTGATTTCAGCCATTTGACCTGTTCTTGGGTTACGCCCAATACGCGCCGATTTTTGGCGAACCATGAAGTGTCCAAAACTTGAAATTTGAACATCTTCCCCCGCATTTAATGTGCTAGAAACCTTGTCTAAGATGCTATCAATCACTGTTTGTGACATTGTTTTACTCAAGCCAACTTGTTGATGAAGGGTGCGTACAATATCTGCTTTGGTCATAAAGACTCCTCAGAAGTTGAAATTTGAATCAGTTGACCACGATGAAGCCGTAGCATGCGATCAGCTTGTGCTGCAAGTGCTGAACTATGGGTGACCATCATGACGGCTGCACCTTCATCCAATGCAAGTGCTTGCATGGCTTGAAAGACTGTTTGTGCTGTGGCTTCATCCAAGTTGCCTGTGGGCTCATCGGCCAGTAAAAGTATGGGTTTGGTCACCAATGCACGTGCGACGGCGACACGTTGAGCTTCGCCCCCAGAAAGGCGTGTGGGTGGATGTTGTAAACGTTCTTGTAAATGTAATCGAGTTAAGATCTCTTCAGAACGAAGCTGGGCTTCATGCCTTGTCATGCCCTGAATCAATAGGGGAAGCATGACATTTTCTAATGCTGTGAGTTCGGGAATGAGATGGTGTTCTTGGTAAACAAAGCCAATGCTTTGATTGCGAAGTTTGGCCTTTTCACTTTCAGATAATTTGAAAATAGAGGTGCCATGAAGCCGAACTTCACCCGCATCACTGCTGTCTAAGGTTCCCAAAAGTTGTAATAAGGTGCTTTTCCCTGATCCCGATTCACCAACAATGGCTAAAAATTCACCTTGCTGTAGTTCAAGTGAAACCTGATGTAAAATATCAAGTGTTCCTGAGGGAGCAGTGTAACTCTTACATAAACCTTGAACGTCCAGTAAAGCTGTAGATTTTGTTTCAGTTTGCATGGGTTTAGGTGCGCTCCATCAATGTGCGGATGGTGTCTTGAACACGTTTTTTTTGAAACCGCGTGACCACACGTTTGACCGATGGAAAGCGTTCAACGATGTGATCGAAATCTTTTTTGCTTAACTCCATCAGTTCCACTGGACATATTGCAAGCACAGAGGCTGTTCTAGGCTTGCCTGTGAGCAGTGAGACTTCGCCAAAAAATGAACCTTCATGAATTTCCCCCAAATCAATCCACTGAAGGGGTGCTTTGGGGTCTGTCATAAATACTTTGACATGACCCGAACGAATCAGGAAAATGGAATCACCGGGGGCATTCTCGCAAATAACTTCCTCGCCTGTATTGAAGTGACAAAGTTTAAAGCTTTCAGCCAGTTCAACACGCAGGCCGATCGGTATATCTTTAAAGAGAGGGTTGATGGCTAAAGCCCGCGCCAACACCCGTTCGGAATAAAAGGATTCAACCGTGCTTTGAATATTGGGGTAGCTGGCCACCCAAGCATCGAAGGTATCACGCTTGATGATAAGAATTTTTACTTCGCTTTCAGCGATGGCTGTATCGATACGTGAAGTCCGTGACATAAATGCTGCTTCACCGAAAAAATCGCCGTCACTCAAGTGAGCATAAGTGGCATCGGCATTGTTTCCTGCTTCTAAACGAACCTTACCCATGCCAATCAAATAAAGGCTACCCCCTGAATCTCCAGGTTGGTAAATAGATGCCTCTTCCTGATAAGTTTTTAGTGTT
>NVWS02000112.1 GCA_002746295.2 Zetaproteobacteria bacterium | reverse complement strand
CTTGGATTAAACGCTTGACTCGAAAAACAATATGTTTTTCAAAGTGTGAAAAAATGCACGATATTGTAATAGGATTACTCATTAACAAAGTTGAATTCGGGGTGGATATTTATCCTTAAATTCAGATTTGACCCATTACCATTTCTTTCATGGGTATCTGCTCTTTATGTTTCAGTGTTTTTTGTGAAAAAAATCAATACTAAAGCTTGGCAGATACCCTATCAATTTTGGCGAAGGTATTGAACTATAGAATATCATTTCTATCATCCAATCGTCACACTCGAGTGCTTGTATCGAGGGTCTATCATTCGATTCCCGATAGAAGATTTCGGGAATGACGAACTAAGGGGATAAAATCGATACAATTTTCTCCTCCAAGGATGCAGGTAGATATGGCTTATGGATAAACCCTTCCAACTTATCTGCATCAAAAATACGATATAATTCTTCCTCATGATAACCACTGGATAACAACACTTTCACATTTGGATCAAGTCGGTGTAATTCCTTCAAGCAAGCCTTACCATCCATTTTCGGCATGGTCATATCCAACAGCACACAAACGATTTCATCCATATTTGCCGAATAACATTGCAATGCTTCTTCTCCATTGCTCGCCTGAATGCTATCAAACCCCATATCTTCAAGAACAGCGCATGCCACTTCACGAATGGCTTCCTCATCATCCACCACCAACACCTTGCCTTTCATGTTAAAATTTTCTTTAGCAGGACAAGATGCTTGTTCAGTATGTTTTTTCATACTTTTAGCATCAATATTATCGGCACTATTTTCTTTGGAAACAGGAAAGTACACTTGAATCGTGGTACCTTTACCTAAACTTGTATCAATTTGAATCGAGCCGTGGTGCCCCCGTATAATCCCCAACATCGCACTCATACCCAAGCCGCGACCCGTGAATTTTGTCGTATAGAAAGGATCAAAAATTTTACTTAAGGTAACCTTGTCCATACCGCAACCTGTATCACTCACGGCAAGATAAACATAATTACCCGCAGGCAAACCATCATCCGTCCAAGCATTGGATAATTGCGTTTCATCCATCCAACATGTTCCTGTACTACAAGTAATTTGACCTTGCTGTTCGTCTATCGCCTCATTGGCATTGGTCATTAAATTGAGAATCACCTGCTGAATTTGCGCCTTATCAGCCACAATATTGGGCAACGATGAAGGAAGATCATATACCAATTCCACTTGCTTATGAATCGATACTTCCATCAGTTGCATCATATCACATACCACATCACTCATACTCAACGCACCCACAGCCATTTTACCTTGCCCAGAATATGCCAACATTTGCTGGCATAAATCCGCAGCTCGTTCACTGCCTTGTCGGATACGCTGCAAACACACTTGGATACGCTCGGGCTCATGACTCTTTTCTGCTATACCTGCATTCAACATCACCGCAGCCAAAATATTATTAAAATCATGGGCAATACCACCCGCCAAAACCCCCAAGCTTTCCAAACGTTGGGTATGCTCCATTTTTTGCTGCTGTTTCTTAAATTCAGTAATGTCACGATCAATACAAATTTGATGATGAACATGGCCTTCTGTATCCATAATCGGTGAAACACGCCGTTCAACCGTACGCTCGCCCTGTTCACTCGAATAAAACACTATTTCGCCCACCCATGTCTCACCCTGATGAATCGTATCAATAATATGACGATATAAATCATCACCAACCATGCCTTTACGCAACGATGCCGCAGATTTTCCTATCATGGATGTGTATGGCACATCATATAATCTTCCTGCTGCTGGATTGGCAAATTCAATCAAGCCAAGATCATTCAAAATCATAATGGGTTCATGACTGGCATTCATGGCTTGCATGCGCAGTTCCATCACCCGCTCAAAGTCTTTTCTTTCCGTCATATCACGGGCAATGGCATTGATACCCACTGCCTTTCCTTCATCCATTCTCAAGCTCGAATTAATCTCAAAATCATGCAACAGACCCGTCTGATCAGGGATTCGTATTTCATATCTCGTGGTTCCCCCATCATGTAACTTCTTCTGCATCATCAATTGAATCAACGCCACTTGCTCACGGGGCAAAAAATCAAATAGATTTTTCCCCTCCAAATCACCCGTAAAAAATTCTCGGCATACTTGATTGCAAACAATCACCTTGCCCTTTAAGTTAAGTTTAAAGATATAATCTGTACTTTGCTCAATCACTTCACTTAGCTCTTGCTTATCCCGCAACAACCTCTGCAAAGCAGTATGCTGTTTGGCATTTTCAATCGCTATAGCAATCAGATGGGACATATATTCAATCCAATCAAGTTCTTCATCCAAGGGATGACGTGGTTGAGAGTAATAAAGTGCAAATGTACCCAGTACACTCCCCTTAACACCGATAATCGGCTGTGACCAACAGGCTCTTAACCCCAAACCCATGGCAGCATCTCGGTAATTGCTCCATAGCGGGTCATTCTCTATATCAGAAACCACCACCCGTTCTTTTCGGAAAGCTGCTGTACCACAAGAACCCACACCTTCACCAATGGCAATACCATCCACAGCCTTATTCCAAGCTTCAGGCAAGCTTGGCGCTGCACCTTCCACAAGATGCTTTCCCGCATCATCCAGCAATAAAATAGATGCCATCATATCAGGATACAAGGATTCAACCCTGCCAACAACACTCACCAAAACACGTTTTAAATCACCATGATGCACTGCGATATCTTGCAAAATATCTTGATGTAATATTATTTTTTTCTCGTGTATTTGACCTTTTTCAACTTGCTTCTGTAAATATTTCTCACGTTGTTGAGCTTGTAGCATCACTTGCTGATAACGCCGACGAAAAACAATCAATAAGGCTATATATGCCACATCAATCCAGCCCAATAGGGTCGCTATATCCTGATCCTGTGAGAAAAGCCAAAAAACCAAAGTCATCAGTACGGGTAACATAAACCCATAAAGTGGTTTGCCAGAACTCACATAAATCACGCTACTTCCTGCCACAACAGAAACCAACATCAAGATCCATAAGAACGGATGAACGACATCCAAGTTTGGCAAAAACAGGGGGCTACTCATAACACACATTCATATCCACTTGGCCTGTCCATGCTGTTGTCATCATCAAACCCACAATAACCGAAAGCGTTATACTCATAAATTCAGTAGGTAATACTGAATTCATACTTGCTGTTTGATTCATCTTTGGACTCCATGACAAAAAAAGGGCGACTTGAATAAGCCGCCCTTTCATATTTCTTCAATTTAAGCGTTGTAACGCTCAACAGAGGCTAAAATTTCTTTCTTGGCCGATTCAATGCCTTCCCAGCCGACAACCTTCACCCACTTTCCTTTCTCCAAATCTTTATAATGTTCAAAGAAGTGTTGAACTTGATCCAATAAAAATTGAGGCATACCATCAATATCTTTAACATCATCATAAACAGGTTTGATTTTAGAAATGGGTACAGCCAATACTTTCGCATCAATGCCCGCTTCATCTTCCATGATCAATACACCGACAGGACGGCAGGTAATCACACAGCCCACAATCAATGGAAACTTACATGCCACCAAGACATCAACAGGATCTCCATCTTCAGAAAGCGTATTCGGTACAAAACCATAATTGCAGGGATAATGCATGGCAGTGTGCATAAAACGATCAACAAAAAATGCGCCCGATTCTTTATCCAACTCATATTTCACAGGATCTGCATGCTGAGGCACTTCAATCACTACATTGATTTCTTCGGGTGGATTCTTGCCCACACCAACTTTATCTAAGTCCATAGTCCTTTACTCCTTATCGCAACACTACTTCTGCGCTATTGTAAGTAAGCACCCAACAGGTACAAGAAAAAAACACCCTGATTATAAACATCTGTACTATGTCCATTTTGACGGTAACTGCGTTAAAAAGCATAGCTCAAGGTTCATTTACAAGTCGTAACATGCGGTTTCAATCTTATTTTTGTATTGACGCACTCAAAATGAACGAGAATGCTGTAGTCTGTGATATGATGATCCTTATGATTCGTATTTCCATTGCAAAACAACGCTTATCTCACCGAAAAAAAACGGGGGTTTGGTATCACTACCCCATCTCTACTGCAGCTCAAGGTACTGGTAACCAACGCAACAGTTGGCAAACGCCTTTGGGAAAACATCGTATTTATCAAAAAATTGGTGCCAACATGCCAAAATTCACAGCTTTTCGAGGTCGAAAAGCACGGGGTATTTATCAACAAGGTGTCGATAATACGAAAAAAGATTGGATTTTAAGTCGGATCCTTTGGCTTGATGGTGTGCAAACAGGTATCAATCGGCGCGGGGGGGTGGATACACGTTCACGCTATATTTATATTCATGGCACGCATGATGAAGAACACATCGGAACACCCCATTCACACGGCTGCATTCGCATGAAAAATGAGGATGTCATGGTGCTTTTTGACAAGGTTGATGTTGGTGAATCAGTCATTATTTCCACTTAGATTCACAAAAAAAGGAAGCGTTAAAACGCTTCCTTTGATACGACTTTTGGTATATTTTTCTCTTGCATAAAAATATAGACAAAAATACATGTTGTTATTCAGTCATTGGGGCGTTGCAAAGGGACTTGCGTCGCTATGCAACTTCAACCAGACACTCATCTGGATTCACATTATCCCCTTCTACCACATAAATCGCTTTCACCACACCCGATACAGGCGCATGCACAGGGTTTTCCATTTTCATCGCTTCCACGGTTAGAATGGTATCGCCTGCTTTCACGGTATCACCTTCCGATACATTGATGGCCACAATGCGCCCTGGCATTG
This sequence comes from Zetaproteobacteria bacterium, assembly GCA_002746295.2. Lineage (GTDB taxonomy): Bacteria > Pseudomonadota > Zetaproteobacteria > Mariprofundales > Mariprofundaceae. The sequence continues at coordinate 4,371 of NVWS02000112.1, read as the reverse complement.
GGGAGGTTACATCACTATCTTGGGTGGCTTTCGGGCGTTTAGAGCCTTTTGAGGCACGTTTGACATCAATATTTCCTTCAGATGTTGGCACCACTTCCGTTAATGTTTCAACAAACACTTCTTCCAAAACATGATCTACTTTCACATAAAAAGGACGAATATCTTCGCTCTTATGCCCAGAACCATCAATTTGAATATGGTATTCCTCACCATGAATGGTGATATTAAATTCAGTCGGTGCTAGACCTTGAGCAGCCACTTGCCCTTCCACCACAGGCGCATCCAGTTCCAAAGGTTCAGGTTTAAACTGACCGCTTGCACGCTCTTCAAAAAATTCCAACGCCACCGCTGGAAACATGCCATAAGATAAAACATCTTCGACAGATTTGGCTTTATCACCGACTTCACGGGTCAAGGCATCCATTTCATGGGCAATCAAATCAGCGGGGCGAACCGTAATGGCTTCTTCATCACCCAATGCCAAAGTACGCACATCATCATTGATATGACCCAAAGCTTTGCCATACATGCCCTTTAAATAATCCTTGGTTTCCTTGGTAATCACTTTGTATTTTTTGCCTGAAATAACATTCAAAACTGCTTGCGTACCGACAATTTGACTGGTCGGGGTCACCAAAGAGGGATAACCAAAATCCTTACGCACACGAGGAATTTCAGCCAAGACATCATCCATTCTGTCCAATGCACCTTGTTCTTTAAGCTGGTTTGCCAAGTTAGAAATCATACCTCCAGGAATTTGATTGATGAATACACGGGTATCCACACCTGTCACATCCGATTCAAAACGCGCATATTTTTTACGTACATCTCGGAAATAAGCCGCAACATCTTGCAAAGCTTCAAGATTCAAACCTGTGTCAAATGGCGTGCCAGCCAAGGCTGCTACCATGGATTCGGTGGCTGGATGAGAAGTCCCACCTGCCAATGGTGAAATGGCTGTATCAATAATATCACAACCTGCATGGATAGCTTCCCACTGCACCATTTCAGCAACACCCGATGTTGAATGACAATGCAAATGAAGCGGAATAGATAAAGCATCTTTCAAAGCTGTGATCAATTCACGTGTCGCTGATGGCGTGAGTAAACCTGCCATATCTTTGATGGCTAAGGTATCACAACCCAAATCTTCAAAGCCTTTGGCGAGTTCAACAAAATAATCCAAGGTATGCACAGGGCTTGTGGTATAACAAATCGTACCTTCAGCTTGTTTACCATTGGCTTTGACCTGAGCAATGGCCACACGCACATTGCGTAAATCATTCATCGCATCAAAGGTACGGAAGACATCCACACCATTGGCAACTGCTACATCGACAAACTTTTTCACCACATCATCGGCATAATGACGATAGCCCAATAAATTTTGCCCTCGCAACAACATTTGCAAAGGTGTTTTGGGCATGGCTTTTTTCAGTTCACGCAAACGCAACCAAGGATCTTCTTTCAAATAACGCAAGCATGTATCAAACGTCGCTCCGCCCCATGCTTCAATGGACCAATAACCAATCGCATCCATTTTTTCACAAATAGGAAGCATATCATCCAAGCGCATGCGTGTTGCCAACAATGATTGATGCCCGTCACGCAAGCAAAGTTCTGTAATGGCAATCTTTTTTGTTATATCAGTCATGATCTATCCTTTTAAACGTAAAAAATGGGGGGGTGCGCTTAACACATGATGCCAATCTATTTTTATAAACCAGCATGGACAGCAATCGCAACGGCCACAGCCACAGCAATATCACCCCGTCGCTCAATGGCTTTATATTGAAGAAGCTCTGGGTGTTGATCCAAAAACCCAGTATCAAATTGCCCTGCTCTAAATACCTCAGATGCAGCAATATGACGATAAAGTGGCAACGTGGTTTTTATGCCACGAATATCATATTCTTTCAATGCACGTTGGCAGCGCATCACAGTATGTTCCCAAGTCGGTGCCCAAACGGTCAGTTTAGCACACATGGAATCATAAAAACTTGGAATCACATAACCTGGGTATACACAACCATCCACCCGCACGCCAGGACCACCTGCTGAGTGATAACGCGTGATACGACCTGGTGTTGGAAAGAATCCATTTTGAGGATCTTCCGCATTGATACGAAACTCCACAGCATGACCATGCAGGGAAATATCCTCTTGCTTAAACGGCAAGGGGTTACCTGCAGCAATGTTGATTTGTTCGACCACAATATCCACACCCGTCACCGCTTCTGTAATGGTGTGTTCCACTTGCAAACGAGTGTTCATTTCCATGAAATAAAAATCATGATTCTTATCCACCAAAAATTCAACCGTTCCCGCATTGACATAACCCACTGCCAAGGCGGCTTTCACCGCAGTTTCACCCATCCGTTGACGTAAATCTTCATCAATAAAATTCGACGGTGCAATTTCAATCAATTTTTGATTGCGTCGCTGAATGGAACAGTCGCGTTCATACAAATGAATACAATGCCCTTGTGAATCCGCAAGAATTTGAAATTCAATATGGCGCGGTTCAACAATGCACTTTTCCATAAACAGTTCACCATTGCCAAAGGCTGCTGTCGCTTCACGTGTGGTTAGATCATAATTTTCAAGGACTTCTTCATCACTATCACACCGACGAATCCCACGACCACCACCACCAGCGGCAGCTTTTAACATCACAGGGTAGCCTATTTTTTGAGCTGTTGCCAAGGCTTCTTCAGCACTCACCAATGAGGCTTCAGTACCTGGAATACATGGAATATTGGCCGCCAACATCGCCGTACGCGCATTGGTTTTGCTGCCCATATTCTCAATCGCATCGGGGGAGGGACCAATATAGGTAATACCAGCATCCAAAATAGCTTGTGCAAACTCTGAATTTTCAGATAAGAAGCCATAACCTGGATGAATCGCATCACATCCTGTTTTGATGGCAATATCCACAATACGATGAATATTTAAATAACTTTTCACAGGATCAGGGCCAATTAAAATCGCTTGATCTGCTTTTTTTACATGCAGTGCATGACTGTCAGGTTCTGAATAAATTGCGACGGATTCAATCCCCAATTCATTACAGGCGCGGATCACACGAATGGCGCACTCACCACGGTTGGCAATCAAAATACGTTTAAACAAAGTGAACAGCCTCCTCAATCAAAAACGCACCAATCAACAAACTGTCAATCAATGCGAGCTGCATCATAGCCGTTTGATATATTTTCTCAATTCAAGAACTTTCGTCAGAAAAAGTTAAACTTAAAATAAAAAAGCCTGCAAGCAATGAAGCTTACAGGCTTTTTTTAAAGACTACGAAATGGTACCGAGGGCCGGAGTCGAACCGGCACGCCCGCAAAGGCACTGGATTTTGAATCCAGCGTGTCTACCAATTCCACCACCCCGGCATGTTCTACTTAAAGACAGCTTGGCAAGACGCGGCGAACTATGTCGTTGACTTTGACACTGTCAAGCTTTTCTAAAGCACAATCAAATCGATACGCTTCTTCCCATTGATGTTCATGAAACACACGTATCCCATGCAAGATCAAACACTGACTTGTCACACCTTGCCCTTGAATTTTACGACCTTGAAATGTCCCATCATTGATCTGTCTTACACCACACGAGGGGCTACCCTCCTTAAGAACCGCCATTGAAATATCATATTTCTGACACAATGCCCAGACCAAACCTGCGCCCTGCTCAAATGCTTGGGTTACATCCGTGCCTTGTATATTAACAACCCGATCACCTTGAATTTCTGCTGGCAAACGCGGCACGCCCAAACCAGCCAACATTTCAGGACAACATGCCAGCAAACGTCCCTGTTGCTGCCAAGTTTCTAAAACAGGATGATGTACAGGTTTTGACTGACCATCATAACGGACGGGTTCACCCAATAAACAGGTGGAAACAAGAATTCTTCTAGGCTGCATCTGTCTAGGCTATATTTGATGTTGTAATAACACGGTACGTGTTAATTGCTCAGTAAACATCAACGTTTCATTTCTTATTTTTTCTGCAAAGGGCTTAGATATTTGCATCACATCTCGAATCACATTCAAATCAATATCCAAAATTTCACACTCTGTTTCAGCAACATACAAAATCCCTGTGGGCAATGCATGAAATAATTTATCAACACCAAACATATTCCCTACGATTAAACGCCCACAATACACCCGTTGACCCGCCATGCTTTGATCATATAAATGTACAATACCATTTACAATTATTTTTGCTTTTTGTTCATTTTTATTTTTTACTGATTGAATGGTGCTGCCTACTTTAAAATGCTTGATTTCAAGGCGATTGGCAACAATAAAACGCAAGTCCATAGGTAGCTTTGCAAACAGGTGATTATGGGCTAATTTT
>NVWS02000111.1 GCA_002746295.2 Zetaproteobacteria bacterium | reverse complement strand
TTCACAGCATCATGGGTTTGCCACTTGGAATATTCAAAACCAATCAAATCGGAAAGATGGTCATCACGGAAAAAACAGGTGATTTGTTCATCGCCTTCGCCGACCAACCAAGGTTGATACAATTGGTAAGGGTGTTGTTCACGCAAGTTATACCCCAAAGAATGATGCAAAACGGATTCACCTGTGGCGCACCAATCAAAGCCTGATTTACCCAATAGTTTCAATGTTTCGGTCGATACTGCACCTTCCGCAGGCCAGCAACCTTTGGGCGTTTCATGAAAGTAGGCTTGATGGGATTTCAATGCCAAATCAATATGTTCTTGGGCACGTGCGCGACCATCAGGGTAAGGCTCTTGAGGAATCAAAGCGTGGGGAATAGTTTCATGGGCTGTTTTAAAATCCAACATCAACGGCATAATTGGATGAGCATAGGGTGTGGTGGTCAGTTCAATTTTACCTGTAGCAAGAAGGCGTTGATGGGTTTTGGGTAATTCAGCAAGCAAAGAAGCAATCAGTGTGAGTAAATCCCGACGATCTTGATAACTAAAATGGCAGCCTTTTTCGATCAAACGTTGAGCGACAAAACTCTTTTCACGGACTGTTTCAGCAAGCCAGCCCAAATGATACCAAGTGACCAAATCTGTATAATAATCACCGCCCAAATAAGCCGTCGCCTCATGGGACTGCATTTGTTCGGAAATATTCCATAAACGAGAAAAATGGGGGTAACGATGTAAATTACGTTCATGATTCAGGCGAAAACAACTGTTTAAAAGAAACCGTTGTTCTTCGGCAGTATAATCACCACTTTCATGAATCAATGAAGCCAGTAGGGGATCTTGAATAGTTTGATTTTCGCCATTCAAAAAGGCTCTAAGTTGTGTGGCATAATCTTCAATTTGAACCGTCAGCGATGGAACATAATTGATGACAGCACGCGCTTCTGGAAGGTGTTCAAGAATATCTGCCATATCGGTATAATCTTTCATGGCATGCAGATAGACCCACGGAAGGTGATATTTTCCTGTATCTGCGGCGCGATAAAAAGGCTGGTGCATATGCCAATAAAAAACAATAGAAAGCTTTTGACTCATGGAAATTAAGACCTCGGAACTTTGTAAGATGATGTAATACATGCCACATGCTAAATGATGATGATGTCACGCATGTAAAAAAAAGCCCTCAGTATCAACCAAGGACTTTTATTTTTTGAATCGATAACAAGCGTTTAAACGCTGTGTAAAGCTTGCCCCATCATTTCAGGTGTGACCAAAATAACACCACCTTCTGAAATTTCAAAGCGCTTGGCATCATCTTCATGGTTTTCACCAATTACCGTACCTTCGGGAATCACCGTACCTTTATCAATGACACATTTCTTGATGCGGCAATCACGGCGAATCTCAACATCAGGTAAGATCACACTCTCTTCAATGGTAGAGTAAGAGTGGACACGAACATTGGAAAATAGAATTGAACCACGCACGGTTGAGCCTGTAATCAAGCAACCGCCTGAAATCAATGAATCAACTGCCATACCACGGCGGTCATCTTCATCAAAAGCAAATTTGGCAGGTGCTAATTGTTCTTGTTCTGTCCAAATAGGCCATTCTTGATCGTACATATTAAGTTCAGGCTCTAAACTTGCCAAATTGATATTGGCTTCCCAATAGGCATCTATGGTGCCGACATCGCGCCAATAACCTGAAGCACTGGTGTTGCCATCCAAGAATGGGAAAGCAAAGGCATTGGCATGTTCAATCGCATGGGGAATCAAATCATGTCCAAAATCATGGGTCGATTCAGGGTCTTCCGCATCCTCCACCAAACGATCCCGTAAATATTGGGTGGAAAAAACATAAATGCCCATGGAAGCCAAGGCTTGGGTGTTATCATTGGGCATAGTCTTGGGGTTTTCAGGCTTTTCAGCAAACTCCACAATGCGCTCTTCATCATCAATCGCCATGACACCAAAAGCTGTGGCTTCGTCTAATGGGACGGGAATACAACCGACAGTGATGTCCGCGCCTTTGGCAACATGGGCAGCAATCATTTTACCGTAATCCATTTTATAAATATGGTCACCAGCCAAGACCAAAATATATTCAGGATTATAATGACGAATAATGTCAAGGTTTTGAAAAACCGCATCGGCTGTGCCTGCATACCAGCCATCCCCTGTCCGTTGTTGCGCAGGAAGAACTTCCACAAATTCACCAAATTGACCTGATAAAAAGCCCCATCCGCGTTGCAAATGACGTTGTAAGGAATGTGATTTATATTGCGTTATCACTGAAATTTTGCGAATACCCGAGTTGATACAATTGGACAATGGAAAATCAATGATGCGAAATTTTCCACCAAATGGCACTGCTGGTTTGGCTCGCCATTCTGTCAATGCTTTCAATCTTGAACCTTTACCACCTGCCAGAACCAATGCGACTGTATTGGCTGTGAGTCGACTAATATTACGTTCTATCTGTACATCGGACATAGATTTCCTCCCTGAAAATATCAGTTTGGTATGATAACTATTTGACCACCCTTCGGCTATTCATAATTTTTTAATGTTTCGCGCTAACTTGTACTATCGACAGAAAAACAGATACTCGCCAACCCTAAAAATAAATTGTGAGGTTTGTAATGTCTATTGAATTAACAACAGTTTCACCCAGTGAAGTCTCTTTAACTGAGGATGCAGCGACAAAAATTCAAAGCTTATTGGCGCAAGAGGAAAATAAAGATTTGAATTTACGGGTTTTTGTTTCAGGCGGTGGTTGTTCAGGCTTTGAATATGGGTTCACTTTTGATGATGACATCAAAGATAATGATACGGTGGTTAAAAACCATGGCGTAAAATTATTGGTAGATCAAATGAGTATGGGTATGCTAAAAGGTGCAGAAATTGATTATAAAACTTCACTGCAAGGCGAATCCTTTGTGATTAAAAACCCCAATGCCGCTTCTACATGCGGTTGTGGTAAATCATTTACACCCGCAGATACTGGACAAGGTTGTGGTCACGTCGCTTATTAAGATCCTTTTGTTATGACAGCATTAAATATACAAAACCTCAGCAAAGTCTATGAGAATGGTAAGCAAGCCCTGCAAGATGTTTCTTTACGTGTGCCTGAAGGGGCATTTTTTGCATTGCTTGGCCCCAACGGCGCGGGTAAATCTACACTCATCAATATTTTGGCGGATACGGTGCGTGCTTCCTCAGGCTCGGTGCAATTACTTGGTCATGATTTATTGATGGAACGCGCTTGGGGTAAACGTCATTTGGGTGTCGTTCCGCAAGAAATTGCCTTTGACCCTTTTTTTTCACCGCGTGAAATTTTACACTTTACGCGTGGTATGTATGGGCAAAGTAGGGATGAAGTGTGGGTAGATGCCTTGCTAGAGCGGCTTGAGTTGGCAGAACATGCCAATAAAATAACCCGTCAATTATCAGGTGGTATGAAACGTCGCCTATTGGTGGCACAAGCCTTGGTTCATCGTCCTAAAGTGGTGATTTTGGATGAGCCGACAGCAGGTGTAGATGTGGAATTACGCAAACGTTTATGGGATTTTATTCGTGAATTGAATGCTGAAGGCACGACCGTTTTATTAACCACGCATTATTTAGAAGAAGCGCAAGAGTTGTGCGATCAAGTCGCGATTATCAATCAAGGTCGCCTGATTGCCTCACAATCCATGCAATCACTATTGGGTGATGTGGCATCGTCAAGTTTATGTTTTCGATATGAACAAGCTGTGGAACTTTCAGAATCACAGGAACAAGCCTTGCAAGCCTTTGCGGCACGGGTATGTGATGGTGTACTATGTTTGGATTTACAGCATGAAGGTGAACATTCCAACTTTGATACTGCATATCAAGCAGCACGTCAGTGTTTCGGTGCGCCTTTGGATACTTATATGCGGCAAGAAAATTTAGAGGATGTTTTTTTACGATTGACCCACAAGGATGCAGCATGAGCGGCATGAATATACTGGGAACTTGGACACTTTTTCAACGTGAAAGCAAGCGGTTTATGCGTGTGAAAATGCAAACCATTGTCGCCCCTGCTTTAACGGCGATATTGTATTTGATTGTTTTTCGTTATGCGATGGGCGAGCGGCAAGTACCAGGCTTGAATGTGGATTATTTCACTTTTTTGATACCTGGCTTGATGATGATGGCCATGTTACAAAATGCTTTTGCCAATACATCCAGTTCCATGATTATGGGTAAAATTATGAATACGCATGTGTTTTTGATGATGGCACCCATTTCACCCATTGAAGCCATGATAGCCTTTTTATCGGCAGCGGTGTTGCGGGCTTTGGTGGTGGGCGGTGTCTTGTTATTGGTGCTTTTCCCCTTTTCTGATTTGCATATAACGCATGTTTGGATGATTTTATTTTATGGTGTGTGTGGCAGCTTAATCATGGGATCGTTGGGCTTGATTACAGGTATGTGGTCAAAAACATTTGATGAGATGTCGATGGTGACGAATTTTATCATTATGCCACTGACTTTTTTATCGGGTGTTTTTTATTCGGTGAAACAACTACCACCCATATGGCAAGCACTGAACGCATGGAACCCTTTCTTTTATCTGATTGATGGTTTTCGTCATGGCTTTATTGCCACAGGGGATAGTGACCCTGTTCATGCTATAGGGATGGTGTTGGTGGTGACCTTATCATCGGTCATTCTGGCTTGGTATTTATGGAGAATAGGTTGGAAATTGAAGGATTAGGACGTTAAAACTGACATGGCAAATCAATCTAAAAGCAAAAAAGATCGCAAGACATCAGCATGGTATTATAAACATGTGAATGATGCGCATGTGAAACAAGCCAAACGTGAGGGAAAACGCTCGCGTGCTGTATTCAAACTCACCGAAGTGTTGGATAAGCATGGTTTAAATATTAAAAAGGGTTCCGTTGTGGTTGATTTGGGCTGCGCTCCAGGATCTTGGAGTGAAGAGCTGGTGCGCTATGTGGGTAAGGATGGCTTGATTATTGGCATTGATTTATTGCCATTAAATCCGATTGAAGGTGTGACATTGATTCAAGCGGACTTTGATACAACTGAAGGGCAAGAAGCACTACAGAAAGCATTGGCAGGGCGTTCTGTGGATGTCGTGGTATCGGATATGGCTCCTGAAATGAGTGGCAATAAGCTGGTCGATCAAATGCGTATGATCGGTTTGAATGAGATGACCTTACACTTTGCTTCACTGCACTTGCGTCAAGGTGGTCATGTGTTGATGAAAACATTCATGGGCACAGGCTATGAAGTATTTCGCCAGCAGTTGGGGCAACAATTCCAAAAAATTAAAAATATCAAACCCGCAGCCAGTCGTAAAACATCCGCAGAGTTTTTTTTATTGGGACAAGGTTTTCGAGGCGAATCCAAATAACTATAATCGTTCCCCATTTGTTTGAGGCATGAATGCTGTCGCTGTATTTAATGTCTTTTTACTTCGTTATTGTTTTTAACATTGACTTCATGGCAGACATACAATTTACTTATTCAACTTGCCGTAAAACCCCGTCCTTCAGGTCGGGGGTATAAGGCAATACGTATAATATTTGACAGTCTCAATATGTTTCACACACTTGCCAGTATCATTAAACGACCTCCCGTGGGGTCTCACGGGAAGTAACGCTTGTGAAAATATGAGCAGCCTTAGACACTCAGCCCAAGAATCCTCTTGCTTTCGCTGGAAGAGTGTCAATATTTTGCAATATAAATTTTCACTACCTTACGATTAACTTCATCGTTAAGCTTGCGCCATGCGATATTCAAAATTTCTAGCCCCAACCCTACGTGATGATCCAGCCGATGCAGAAGTCATCTCACACAAATTATTGTTACGCGCAGGATTTATCCGCCGTGTGACCTCGGGGGTGTATGATTATTTACCCATGGGCTTGCGCGTATTGCGTAAAATTGAAAATATTATCCGTGAGGAAATGAACCGTACTGGTGCTCAAGAATTATTACTGCCGATGGTTCAACCAGCAGAGCTTTGGCAACAATCAGGGCGTTGGGATAAATATGGCAGTGAGTTGTTACGTTTTAAAGATCGTCATGCGCATGAGTCTTGCCTTGGTCCTACGCATGAAGAAGTGATTTGTGATTTGGTCAAACGAGAACTTCGTTCATACAAACAATTGCCGATGAACTTGTATCAAATTCAAAGTAAATTTCGTGATGAGGTGCGACCGCGTTTTGGTTTGATGCGTGGGCGTGAGTTTGTCATGAAAGATGCGTACTCTTTTCATGCGGATGAAGCATCACTGCAAGAAGAATATCAAACGATGTTTAAGACTTACCAACGAATTTTTACACGTTTGAGTTTGAAATTTCGCCCTGTGGAGGCTGATACAGGCTCGATTGGTGGCAGTCAATCGCATGAGTTTCATGTACTGGCAGAATCTGGCGAAGATTTAATTGCTTATTGTACGCACTGTGATTATGCCGCCAATGTGGAAAAAGCAGTGGCAAAACGTAATATCACAGCATTTGTTGATGCGCCTCTGCAACATATAGATACGCCGAATGTGACTGCGGTAGAAGATGTAGCGAAATTTCTAGGTGTCGCAAAAGAACAATTGATGAAAACATTGGTTTATCAGGTAGTGGGTGGTCAGTATGATGGGCAAGTGGTGGCGGCTTGTTTGCGTGGTGATGATGAACTCCAAGCCATTAAATTGGTACGTGCGCTTGGTGCCGATGAAGTGATGCTGGCTGCCGATACAGATTTGGAAGCAGTGGGTGCTATCAAAGGTTTTGTTGGTCCTCAAAATTTGGGCTGTAAAATTTTGTTGGATGAAAGTTTAGATGATGCAATGGGCATGGTGGTGGGGTCGAATATGCTCAATCAACATGATACGGGCTTTTCCGTGCTGCGTGACTTGCCAGAAGCTGTGTTTGTTGATTTGCGAGCAGTTCGGCTCAATGATGGGTGTAAGCATTGTGATGACGGGCATATTGAACATGCACGTGGTATTGAAGTTGGGCAGGTCTTTGCCTTGGGTCAACAATATACAAAACCTTTGGATGTATTGTTTCAAGATGCCAATGGTAAACGAGCGATAGCCACGATGGGTTGTTATGGCATTGGTGTTTCTCGATTGATTGCAGCAGTGATTGAACAGTGCAATGATGAGTTCGGTATTATCTGGCCGCTGGCATTGGCACCTTTTCAAGTTTCAATGATTACTATGGGTAAAAGTGAACGTGCTTTAAATGCTTCTGAAAAACTTTATCAAGATTTGTTGGATGCAGGTGTCGAAGTATTGTGGGATGAACGTAAGGAACGCCCCGGTGTGAAGTTTAAGGATGCGGAGTTGATGGGAATTCCATACCACATTGTGGTGGGTGATCGGGGCTTGGATGCTGATGCTATTGAGATTCGACAGCGTGCGGGAAACAAGCAGGAAGTACCGATGGCAGATGTGGTGAAGAGCATGCTTGCCATATTGAGTCAGGCAAACTGAATATGAAAATTAGACGTTATCTCAGTGGTGCATCTGGAAAAGGTGTATTGGCTGGGATTATGTTGCTGGGGTTTGCCGTGACCCTACCGTTTCTCATGAATAGTACTCCCGAAGAAAAACAAAACTTGGTTGAAAATACAGATACCATGCAGTTGGTTGAAAAAAGTACAGGTTCATTGAGTGACTTACCACAAAGAGAAGTCACAGAATTACGCGCTGATTTGCAAGTAGCCAAAGTAGTGCCGCATACGCCTGTTGATTTTGAAGAACAGGTTTGGGAACAAGATATTCGTCAGTTGATTCAACGCTGGGTACCCAATGAGGAGGAAGCTGGAAGCATTGCGCGGTGGGTTTATGTGTACAGCATTCGCTTTGATATTTCACCCGAGCTTTTGTTGGGTTTAATGGCCATTGAATCACGTTTTGATCACTTTGCTGTGAGCAATGTGGGGGCGCGCGGTTTGATGCAGGTCATGCCGTTTTGGAAAAAAGAGTTGGGGCAACCCAGTGATAACCTTTTTGAGATTGAAACGAATATTCGTTACGGTAGTGCGATTTTGAAGCACTACCTTAAACGCTATAAGACTGAGCGACGTGCTTTAGCCGCTTATAATGGTTCGTTGGGCAGGGATAAATATCCCAACAAAGTTTTCGCTCAAATGCGTAAGTTTAAAGCTATTCGAAAAAAGATGACATCTAGTTAACCCTCCTTCAACTGATCCAGTGGGCTTTGTACTGCGCTAAGGTTTTGCTGCAAGACATGGGTGTAAATTTCTGTCGTTTTGACATCGTTATGTCCCAGTAACTTTTGAACCACGCGAATATTGGTGCCAGACTCCAATAAATGGGTGGCAAATGAATGCCGAAATGTATGTGAAGTGACTTTTTTGTGAATGTCAGCTTTCTTTTTTGCAGAGCGAATCGCTTTTTGTAACCCCGATTCATTGACATGATGTCGGCGTATTTGACCACTTTGAGGATCTTTGGATAACTTTTTGGATGGAAAAATATATTGCCAATCCCAAGATTTAGCTGCATTGGGATATTTTTTTGCCAGCGCACCTGGCAACCAAACATTGGCATGGCCTTGTTGAAAGTCATCGATAAAAATAAGCCGTACTTGTTGTAAATGATCGTGTATTTTTTCACGAACGGAGATGGGAAGCAAGGTGGTACGATCTTTATCACCCTTGCCTGAGCGCACCGTTAACAAACCTTGATCAAAATCAATATCTTGAACGCGAAGGCGTAATAACTCCATCAGTCGTAAGCCACCACCATACATGATACGAGCCATTAATCCTGTTGTGCCTTGCATGTGAGATAACAGTCGAGTTACCTCGCGTTGACTCAAAACAACAGGTAAACGTACTGATTTTTTGGAGCGAACAGGAGCCATATCATCGGCAAAAGCTAATGCCAAGACTTGTTTGTATAGGAATAATAAGGCGTTAAAGGCTTGGTTTTGAGTGGATGCAGCGACATGGCGATGAACGGCAAGGTGACTTAAATAGGCTTCGATTTCATATTTCCCCATGTCTTTGGGATGCTTCTTTTGATGAAAAAAAATAAATTCACGAATCCAATGTGTGTAAGCTTCTTCCGTGCGTTTAGCATAATGATGATAACGTAATACTTCTCGAACTTGATCCATCAATCGTTTGGCAGTCGGGCGAAAAATAGGTTTTTGATTGACCTTGTTTTGTCGTGGTGGCAAAGTTTCTCCTTAAATCCTTGTTTGAAGTTTAATACCTAATATTAAGCAAAGCAAGGGTCTATATAGGAGAGCGATATATGGAAAATCAAGTACACGTATTGCTAAGTTATATTTAATAGCCCTTTCAACAGGATTAACTTTGAAGTGTTTCTAAAGCTTCTTTTGCCCAAGTAATTTCCGCTTCTGCTAGCAGGATTCCTTTTTTCATGTTGATAAAAAGTCGCTTATCCAAATCAGATAGGTGTTTTTTCTGCTCATCACTGTAGCAGTTCTTTTGAATATGAAGAAATTCACCTAATCGGCGCTGCTCAAATTCTGCTGTTTCCTTAATCTGTTCACAAAGCGTATCAATAGGAAGTAAGTCGGCTGAAAGTAGCCGAACCAGTAATATATCTTTATATTTTTTATCAGGTAAAGGCTGGTGTAACCATTTCTTTAATTCATCCCGCCCTTTGACCGTAATAGAATAAACCTTTTTATCAGGCTTATCTGTTTGAGGAGCATGTTCACAAGTAAGCATTTCTGTTTTTTTTAGTTTAGCCAACTCCTGATAAACCTGCTGATGGCTAGCATGCCAAAAATAACCAATTTTCTTCTCAAATGATTTATTGATTTCATAACCTGTTGACGGTGCTTGGTTAATCAATGTCAAAATAACATATTTCAATGACAATTTACATTCTCCTTTTAAATATTTAAGAAAATATTATGCATAAACTTGCATAAACTTGCATAAACTTGCATAATGTCTAGTGTATGGATACTATTATGCAACTATATGCATAAGGAGTATCAATATGAGAAAGAAACATATCATCTTTGGGGCTGGCGCTTTAGGGCAATCCATCATTAATTTTTTACCTGAAAAAGATGAGGTGATACTGGTCAATAGGTCAGGCAAGATTCAGAATTCACTTCTACAAAATGTATCTATGGTTGCATTAGATGCAACGAATTCAAAGGAAGTATCTCAACTCTGCTATGATGCTGATGTTGTTTATCATTGTGCTGTGCCTCCTTATCATCAATGGGCATCATTATTTCAGTCTTTAACTGATGGAATATTAAAAGGTGTATCCCAAAGTCATGCCAAGCTCATTTATGCAGATAACCTTTATATGTATGGCGATACCAATGGACGAGAAATAAATGAATGTTCACCAAGTTTAGCAACTGGAAAGAAGGGTATGATTCGCATGAAAATGGCAGATGATGTGATGCAAATTCATAAAGATGGGGTTGTAAAAACAGCCATTGCTAGAGCATCGAATCTTTATGGTCCAAATGTCATTAATTCAGTATTAGGTGAGGTATGCTTTGGAGCAGTATTGAAAAACAAAACTGTAAATTTATTTGGCAATATTGATTTGCCACATAGTTATACTTACATCATGGATTTTGCCAAAGTTATGGTTACTTTAGGAGAAAGTGAGGATGCTTTAGGTCAGGTATGGCATGTTCCCAATGCTCCAGCCATCACAACACGAGATTTTATGTGCTTGGTTGAAAAGGAATTCAATAAAAAAGTTTCCATACGTGCAACAAATCGTAGTATTTTATCATTACTTGGCTTGTTTAATCCTCTAATGCGAGAATTTAAGGAGATGATGTATGAATTTGAAAAGCCATACCTTGTAAACCATGATAAGTTTCAAGATTATTTTGATTTCAAACCAACATCATTCGAGCAAGGGATTAAAGAAACAGTAGAATGGTGGAAAAGAAAATGATATATTGGGAAGAAAATATAACCAGTCAAATCGAGAGGGACGCTCGCAAGCTCGCGCCCCTCATTTGGGTCGTTATACCTTAAAAAATATGTAAACAGGAGAATACAATGGCTGACGAGTCTAAACCACCATTTCCACCTTTTAATCAAGAAACAGCGGCTAAAAAAGTTCGACTTGCAGAAGATGCGTGGAACTCAAAAAATCCAGAAAAAATTTCACTTGCCTATACTCAAAATAGTGAATGGCGTAATAGAAATGAATTTATCTCAGGTAGAGATGAAATCATTACCTTTTTGCAGAATAAATGGAAAAAAGAATTAGAATATAGGCTTATCAAAGAACTATGGGCTACCTCTGGTAATAGGATAGCTGTACGGTTTGCATATGAGTGGCACGATTCTGATAATAACTGGTTTCGATCATACGGCAACGAGAATTGGGAATTTACTGAATCTGGTCTCATGAAACTTCGATTAGCAGGCATCAATGACTTATCCATTACAGAATCGGAACGAAAGTTTCGTTGGTCTCTTGGTCGCCGCCCTGATGAACATCCAAGTTTATCTGAGCTCGGCTTATGACAAGGTATAACCAGTCAAATCGAGAGGGACTTTCGTTCGCTGCGCTCTCTCCAGCCCCTCATTTGGGTCGTTATACTTTAAAAGGAAAGTGATACTTTATGTCTGATATTGAGAATGAAAAACTTGCGATTCTTATTGATGCAGATAATGCTCAAGCAGCAGTTTGCGGTGAATTATTTGCTGAAATAGCAAAATAT
>NVWS02000110.1 GCA_002746295.2 Zetaproteobacteria bacterium | reverse complement strand
TTTAAGCTCTCTAAAGGGTCGTGGAAGACTACCACGTTGATAGGCTGGGTGTGGAAGGGTAGTAATATCCGGAGCTGACCAGTACTAATTGCCCGTGTGGCTTGACCATGCAACATTAAGACATTGGCTATAACTGTTGATATCACCTTTATCTTGCGCGATTGCGGCGTTGGAAACGACGACATACACTTGTATGTCTTACTTATTCCGCCTTGCACTCGCACAACCTAAAGGCAATCTCAAACAGTTATGACTTTTACTAACATCACAAAATACAAAGCTTAGTTGTTGGTTGAACTTTTTTAGTTCCTAACAACGCATCAGTTTCTTGGTGTCCATAGCAGAGGAGTAACGCCTGATCCCATCCCGAACTCAGAAGCTAAGACCTCTTGCGCCGATGGTACTGTAGCGTTCGCTACGGGAGAGTAGGTCAATGCCAAGAATTTAACACAAGCCCACCGTTGAGTGAAAACTCCGGTGGGCTTTTTTTATGTATAAAATTATAACACAAGAAAATACCATCACGTGCTTATCTATCTTGAACTTAAGCTTTTGACAGTGGAAATTGCATGCTGCATGTTGTTTGTATGACAAAGAAAATAAAAGCTTATCAAAATAAATCTAGCTTAAAAGAATTTCTTTCTAATTCTTGTGCTTCCCAATTCCTCTCTGATTGTTTCCAAACCTATAACAAACAAAAAGTAGTTATGCCCTCAGATCTTTTAAATTTATTTAGTCTAAAAATATATGCAAAAGGAACACAACTTGTACGTGCAGGTGAATGTTGGGATAGTTTTTCTATGATTGTAAGTGGTGTATTTCGTTTGTATTATCTTGATAAAGAAGGCAAAGAGCATACCAAAGGTATTTTTTTGGACAGTGAGATTCTAGCACCTTGTGCACCTTCTGCTATTGGGAAGCCTATAAATTTTTACATTGAAAGTTTTATTGAAACACAAGTGTATACAGCCAACTATAAGCAAGTTAGAAAAATACTTGAATCTACCGTATGGGGAAGGTCAGTATTAATAGGCATGTTGGAGTCAATTTTGGAAGATAAGGTGGAGCGTGAATATACTTGGTTAAACCTTAATGCTGAAGAACGTTATTTACGATTTGTATCAAAAACCCCTCGCATTGCAGCCAGTGTACCACTTTATATGATTGCCAATTACCTTGGCATGACGGATGTCACCCTGTCGCGTATTCGAAAACGACTTAAGAATAGTTTAGATAAGATGGGGGGAAGAAATGGCTAACTTGCTTGTTTAGAGGCTTCTTAACATAGGTTAAGGAAACACTTTTGGGAGGTATTAGGTTTGCTCTGATTGATGAGACAAGGAGTGTATATGCCCAATATACAATACCAATTAGAAGAAAATGACGCAGTATTATTCATTGAATTCCAGAATGAATGGCTTAGCAAATCTGGCGTGTTGCGGAACCAACTTGTCGAAGATGATGTAAGCTTCCAAAATGCTATTAACCATGCAAAAGTATTACTCAATTTGGCGCGAAAAAGTAAAGCTCATGTTTTTCATATTACACTAAAACCAGATAAACATTATAAAATATTTGGTGTTGCTCAATATGGACTAAGGGCAATGATACCTCATGCTGGAACATGGCAGGGTGACATGCAAGATATTCACCTAGACTTTATTCCCATAGATAATGAATTTGTTATTCGGGATCGTACGGGTGCAAGTGCTTTTGCAGGCAGCATGTTGGATAATGTATTACGCAACAACCAAATCAACACCCTATATTTGGCAGGTTTTGCTACGCACGTATGTGTAGAATCCACATTAAGAGAAGCCCATGATAAAGGTTATCGAGTTTACGTGATGATGGATGCAACCGCCGCATTTAATATGCATCAACAACACTATTTCGAAAGTAATATTCTTCATCATTTTGGCAAAGGCTTAAATGTCTCAAATTTAGAAGAGCTGTGAATTTACACCTGATTGCACAAGAAAATGGTCTGTTTGGCTTATGAAACATAGCGTTTTATTTTCATTTGTGATGTCCTTTTTCTTATCTGTATTGATGACATTATGGGTTACTTATATCAATTTAGGTATACCTGCACAGTTTATAGAATATTGGGTGAGAGCATTCTTGTTGGCTTGGCCTGTTGCAGCTTTCATTTCTTTTGTTATGGCGCCTCTAGCCAAAAGAATTACGAACTATTTACTTTCATGAAGTTGCAATAAAAAGGTCATGCAGTGGGTGGCACGCTGCATGACCTTCAACTGCCTTTTATGTCTTACTTAAAAGCGGTCAAGATTCATCACTTTTGTCCATGCTTTGATAAAATCATGCACAAACTTTTCTTTGGAATCATCAAAGGCATAAACCTCAGCCACTGCTCTTAGTTCAGAGTTAGAACCAAAGATTAAGTCAACAGATGTTGCCGTCCACTTGAGATCACCTGTTTTTCTATCATGACCTTCATAGAGACCATCAACATTGGTCGATTTTTTCCAAGCTGTTGCCATATCAAGCAAATTGACGAAGAAGTCATTGCTCAATGTGGCTGCTTGATCCGTAAATACACCGTATTTTGAACCATCCGCATTGGTATTAAGCACACGCATCCCGCCGACCAACACCGTCATTTCAGGCACGGTTAAGTTTAACAAGCTTGCTTTATCGACCAACATTTCCACAGGTGCGCGATAGCTATCTTCATCGTAATAATTGCGGAAACCATCGGCAGTTGGCTCTAACACTGCAAACGATTTCACATCCGTTTGCGCTTGTGTTGCATCGGCGCGACCTGGAGTGAATGGCACTTGCACAGTCACACCCGCATCTTTAGCAGCTTTTTCAATTGCTGCTGCACCACCAAGCACGATTAAGTCTGCCAATGATACTTTGCTACTATTAAAGAACGAACCTTTAAAGTCTTGTTGAATACCTTTCAAGACTTGAAGCACTTTCGCCAATTCTTGAGGGTTATTCACCGCCCAATCTTTCTGTGGAGCAAGGCTAAGACGCGCGCCATTGGCACCACCACGCATATCGCTACCACGGAAACTTGCAGCCGAAGCCCAAGCTGTTCGCACAAGCTCTGGCACAGTCAAACCTGATTCAAGAATCGTTTGTTTAAGCTCCGCAACTTGAGCATCGTTGATTAATGTATAATCAACTTGTGGGATAGGGTCTTGCCAAAGCAAGGTTTCACTTGGCACATCTGCACCCACATAACGTGCGCGTGGCCCCATGTCCCTGTGCGTAAGTTTAAACCAAGCACTGGCAAAGGCATGTTCAAACGCTTCAGGATGTTTTTGAAAACGTTTGGCAATCACCTTGTAGCTGGGGTCAAACTTCAACGCCAAGTCTGTGGTAAACATGATGGGTGTATGAAACTTACCATCCACGTGGGCATCAGGCACAATTTTTGCAGATTCATCGGTTGGAACCCATTGCAATGCGCCCGCTGGACTGCTGCTTTTTTTCCACTCAAAGTGAAACAAGTTATCCAAATACATGGTTGTCCATTCGGCTGGCGATGATGTCCACGCGCCTTCTAAACCACTGGTGACCGTGTCTTCAGCATTACCTTTGCCACACTTGTTTTTCCAGCCAAACCCTTGGGCTTCAATGCCCGCAGCAGCAGGCTCTACACCCACACATTTGGAAGGTTTATGTGCACCATGCGCCTTGCCAAAGGTATGACCACCAGCAATCAACGCCACCACTTCTTCATCATTCATCGCCATACGACCAAAGGATTCACGAATCGCTTGCGCTGAAGCCAAGGGGTCAGGGTTACCATTCGGACCTTCTGGATTCACATAAATCAAACCCATTTGCACAGCGGCAAGTGGTTTTTCTAACTCACCATCCTTATTGCGACGTTTATGATCCATGAATTTCGATTCCGAACCCCAATAAATTAAATCAGGCTCCCAATCATCCTCGCGAC
>NVWS02000109.1 GCA_002746295.2 Zetaproteobacteria bacterium | reverse complement strand
TGATATTCTTTGATCGTTGCATGAAAGACCTTGACCACGTATGGCTGTAAATATTTCTTTGCGAATCGGATCGTAAATACATGCCAATATTGGTTTTCCTGCTTGAATCAACGCCACTGAAATCGAAAATAGGGGTATGGGTGTTGCGAAATTACTGGTGCCATCAAGTGGGTCAACACACCAAAAAGATGCTTTTGACTGAAGGCATTGTCGTTGTTCCTGCTCTGGCATTTCTTCGCCCAAGAAAGCAATGTCAGGGGCTATTTTCTGTAATTCATCTTGCAAATAGGCTTGGCAGGCTAAATCTGCTTGGGTTACAATGGAACCATCATCTTTAAGCTGTATGGTATTTTGTTGGTGAAAATATGGCAAAAGAATATGTTCGCCTGCATATTGAATGATATGGGTTATTTTTTTTAAATCAGGTGTCAATGTCATATCCCCATGTCTATCATGGCGGAAAATTTTAACATGGAGAATTGCTTATGCTCAAGGGAAATATGGTCATTGGACAATCAGGCGGTCCAACAGCGGTGATTAATCAATCCTTGGTGGGTGCGATTCTTGAAGCCCGTCAACATGATGCTATTACGGGTATTTTGGGTGCAAGACATGGTATTGCGGGTATTATGGATGAAAATTTCATTGATTTAACCACGCAATCTGAAGAGCAACTGGAAGAGATTGCGTTAACCCCTGCTGCCGCTTTGGGTTCGGTGCGTTTAAAGCCTGGTAAAGCTGAATGCGAACGTGTATTTGAAGTATTTAAAAAACATAATGTGCGCTATTTCTTTTATATTGGCGGCAATGACTCAGCCGAAACTGCATATATTATCGCTGAAATGGCAAAGGATGAAGGCTATGATTTTTGTACCATCCACCTCCCTAAAACCATTGATAATGACTTGAAAGTGACAGATCACTGTCCTGGTTTTGCCTCGGCGGCCAAATTTGTTGCTTTGGCATTTATGGGTGATGATCGAGATAATGCTGCCCTGGGTGGTGTAAAAATCAATGTGGTCATGGGGCGCGATGCTGGTTTTCTTACAGCTGCTTCCGCGTTAGCAAGGCAAGCTGAAGGGCAAGGTCCTCATTTGATTTATGTGCCTGAATGCGTATTTGATATCACACAATTCCAAACAGATGTGAAACGTGCCGTGGCAAAATATGGTCGTTGTGTAGTGGCGGTATCGGAAGGCATTACCAACCATGAAGGCAAACCTGTGATGACATCGGGTGAGCGTGATTCACATGGTAATTTACAACTATCAGGCACAGGTGCCTTGGGTGACTTCTTGTCTGCAAAGGTGAAAGAAGCCTATGGTGATGAGTCTGTCCGTGTCCGCGCCGATACATTTGGTTATCTGCAACGTAGTTTTCCCGCTGTGATTGCAACTGTGGATGCGCAAGAAGCACGTGATGTGGGAATATTCGGTGTGCAGCATGCGGTTAGCAATAGTACGGCTGGATCGGTTGCCATACGTCGTATTTCATCACAACCCTATAAAAGTGAATGTTTTATCACACCGTTATCGACTGTGGCACGTGAAGCAACATCATTGAAAGCTGAATATATGAATGATTCGGGAAATGATGTGACGCAAGCTTGGTTGGATTATGTGGCACCACTGGTGGGTGACTTACCCAAAATGGGCATATTGTAAGCTTCGCGCGTGAGGCTTGACCCTGACACAGTCATACCTATGATGCGCGCCTGCATAAAGCAGCGTGAATGACTTTGGAGGTGTTTGATGTCACAACAAATGTGTGTCCATCTTCAAGATTTGAGCAAGTCAGGCAAAACATGGCAGTGGGATATTCCTGCTGAACGTTTGATGTCAGATGAGGGATCAGTCAATCCACTTGAAGGCGTGTGTCATACAGCATTATGGCAAGGTTCAATTGAATACGCGCATGGTATTTATACTTTAAGTGGGATGTGGCGTGTGACCATGGTGCGGCGATGTGTTCGCTGTTTATGTAAGTTCGAATGGCTTGCAGAGCAGGAATGTCAGCGAAAGTATAGTTTAACTGAACCGCAAGACATGGATGATGAGGAAAAACTAGATATTGAAGTGATTCCTTTATCGGACAGTCTGAATTTGATGGATGTGTTGCGTGAAGATATTTGGTTGGCATGGGAAGCTTGCGTGGTTTGCAAGGAAACATGCAAAGGTTTGTGTCAAGGTTGTGGTATGGATTTGAATCAAGGCGATTGCCAATGCCATTCATTGGCTTCGGATCATCCATTTGCAGCTTTGGCAGCAATGAAGTTTGATAAGTAAGTAGCTTGGGGATTATTCCCTTGTTAAAGTAGGAGTCATAAAATGGCAGTTCCAAAGAGAAAAACAAGCAAGTCTAAACGCAATATGCGTCGTGCGCACGATGGTATCACTGTCGCAGCCATGTCTGAATGCCCTGAGTGTGGTGAAACCATGCGTCCGCATCATGCATGCCAAAGCTGTGGTCAATACAAAGGTCGTGAAGTGATTGAAGGTACAGCGGCTTAATGCCACTCATAGGTGAGTATGTCTAAAAATATTCGCGTATTGGTCGATGGTCATGGTGGGGATGATGCCCCAACCATGATTGTTGATGCTTTGGCTTTGATTGATGCCAAACAAAAAAAATCAAACGATTCCAGTCCCATTCAATTGGGCATCTGTGGTCAGCCTGAGGTTCTTGAACCCGTCTTGGCAGCCAAAGGGCTGACCGATGTAGTGACCATTGTTCCTGCCCGTGATGTGATTGAGATGTGCGATACACCGACGGTGGCATTGCGTCGCAAAAAACAATCATCGATTCATGTGGGTGCGCGGGCTGTGCGTGATGGCGATTGGGATGTATTGGTCAGTGCTGGCAATACGGGCGCACTGATGGCAATTTCAAAACTTATTTTAAAAACATTGCCAGGGATTGATCGCCCTGCCATTGCCTCCATGATTCCAGCAGCCGATGGTGGCAGTACATTCTTCCTTGACATTGGTGCGAATGTCGATTGTTCATCTGAACATTTGGTGCAATTTGCAGTGATGGGAAGTTGTTATTTGCAAGCGGCTGAAAACATGGAAAATCCACGTGTTGGTTTATTAAATATTGGTTCAGAAGATGCAAAAGGAACCGATGTTATCAAAGTTGCTGCTGCACGGTTGCGTGAAAGCAAACTGAATTTCATTGGCAATGTGGAAGGCACTGATTTATTTTCAGATCGTGTGGATGTGGTTGTCTGTGATGGTTTTGTGGGCAATGTTGCACTTAAAACCATGGAAGGCTTGGCAAAATTGATGTTTAAGCAGGTCAAACAAGAATTAACCTCCAATATTGTCGCCAAAGCAGGCGCACTTTTGGCACGCGGTGCTTTAACACGGGTGAAAGATACCCTTAGCCCAAGTGAACATAATGGCGCACCCTTACTCGGTTTGAATGGTATTGTGGTGAAAAGTCACGGTTCTGCGGATGCCTATGCATACAGCTGTGCCATTGAAGTGGCGATTCGTGAAGTGGAAGCGAACTTGATTGAACGCACCATCGAAACAATGAATGAGGTGATGGAGGCAACATGAGTTTACACACACATATTGTGGGCGTGGGCGGCTACCTTCCTGAACGTATTCTTTCCAATGAAACGCTATCTACCATGGTGGATACCACCGATGCGTGGATTCGTGAACGTACGGGCATTACCCAACGTCATATTCTTGCACACGATCAACAAACCTCTGACTTGGCTGTTGAAGCTGCCAAACAAGCCTTGGATGATGCAGGTTTAACCATTGATGACATCGATGCCTTAATCGTTGCCACAACAACGCCTGATATGGTGTTTCCATCCACAGCCAGTGTGGTGCAATATAAACTCGGCGGCAAAGGCTTTCCTGCTTGGGATATTCAAGCGGTCTGCTCGGGTTTTGTGTATGGCTTGGCACAAGCAGACGGTATGATGCGTGGTGGCATGTTTCAACGTGTGTTGATGATTGGTGCAGAATCCATGTCGCGTATTGTCGATTGGAAAGATCGCAATACCTGTGTTTTATTTGGCGATGGTGCGGGCGCTGTGGTATTGGAAAATCGTGAAGGCGAAGGTGGGATGATTGGATCTGTGTTGCATTGTGATGGCTCTTATCGTCAATTATTGATGGCTGAACACCAGCATAATGGACATGAACCAGGCAAAGCCATTGATTTTTCCATGGATGCCGCAGGTGTTGCTGCGATTGAAATGAAAGGCAATGAAGTCTTTCGTGTGGCCGTGAGTAAATTGGGTGAAGTCGTAGGCGAAGTTTTGGATAAATATGGCTTACAAAAATCGGATGTGGATTGGCTGGTGCCGCATCAAGCCAATATCCGCATATTGAATGCCACAGCTAAAAAAATGAAAATGGAAGCGGGGCGCATGGTGATTACCGTCGATCAACATGCCAACACATCCTCTGCCAGTGTTCCTTTGGCGTTGAATCATTTGTACCGTCAGGGTTCGATTCAAACAGGACAAATACTGTTGCTCGAAGCCTTTGCCTCTGGCTTTGCTTGGGGTGCAAACCTTATTCGTTGGAGTAAGTCATGAATGCATCTTTGGCATTTTTCTTTCCTGGGCAAGGTTCGCAATCCAAAGGTATGTTGGCTGATTTTTTAGCCAACGAAGCGGTGGTTCAAACAACCTTTGAAGAAGCTTCGGATGCCTTGGGTTATGATATGCAAGCCTTGGTGCTTCAAGATGAAGCATCTCAACTGGATCAAACCCAATATACACAACCAGCTTTATTAACGGCTTCGATTGCCATGTTTCGTGCATGGCAAGAGCGAGGTGGTGTCATGCCTGCTCACATGGCAGGCCATAGTCTGGGCGAATATTCAGCTTTGGTGGCTGCGGATGTCATTGATTTTTCAGATGCGGTTCAATTGGTATCTTTTCGTGGTCAAGCGATGGTATCAGCAGTCCCCCATGGCGTTGGAAAAATGGCGGCTATTATTGGTTTAGATGATGATAAACTGGTCGATTTATGTACTAAAGTGTCTTCGGCTCATGAAAAAGTTTGGGCAGCAAACTTCAATTGCCCAGGGCAATTGGTCGTTGCAGGTCATGCGGCAGCTGTAGAGAAATTGATGCTTGCAGCCAAAGAATCAGGGGCTAAACGTGCTTTACCTTTGGCCGTGAGTGCGCCATCGCATACACCCTTGATGCAGCCAGCTGCGGATACGATGCAAGAAAAATTATCGCAACTCACCTTGCATACGCCTGTTTGCCAAGTTTGGAGCAATGCGAGAGCCTGTGCTTTGAATGATGTGAATGATATTCGCGCGGCTTTGGTTGAACAATTGGTCTCGCCTGTACGCTGGACTGAGAGTGTTCAAGCCATGGCACAATTGGGCGTGACATCGGCTGTGGAAATGGGTGCAGGAAAAATATTATCGGGTTTGGTGCGACGCATTGATAAAACATTATCAGTGGCAGTGGTATCAACACCTCAAATGATGGATAAGGCGGTCAGTGTATGAGTGAGAATAAACCCGTTGCAATCGTAACTGGTGCCAGCCGTGGGATTGGTTTTGCTGTTGCAGAAGCTTTGGCAAAAGCAGGCTATGATTTAGCTATTTGTGCCACACGCGAAGAAACCGTGCAAGCAGCCGTTGAAAAATTATTGCTACATGGTGGCGAAGTATTGGGGCATGTGGTCAATGTGAGTGATGCCGATGCGGTTAAAAGCTTTGTTCAGGGCGTTGTGAAACAGTTCGGACGTTTGGATGTCTTGGTGAACAATGCTGGCATTACCCGTGATGGACTTGCCATGCGTATGAAAACCGATGATTGGCATGCTGTGATTGATACCAACCTATCATCTGTTTTTTATGCTTCTCAAGCCGCGTTGAAACCCATGATGAAAGCACGCTCAGGCTGCATCATCAATATTTCATCCGTAGTGGCTTCATTGGGTAATCCTGGTCAATTGAATTATTGTGCATCCAAAGGCGGCATTGATGCTATGACTCGCTCATTGGCTCTGGAAGTGGGGTCACGTGGCATTACAGTCAATGCTATTGCACCAGGCTTTATCGCTACAGATATGACCAATCAATTGGGTGTTGATGCGCAGGCGGCATTAGCCAAGAAGATTCCGTTGGGCTACTTGGGAAAACCTGAAGATATTGCTGCCACAACACTTTTTCTAGCCAGTAAATCAGCGTCATACATCACAGGGCAAGTTTTGCATGTCAATGGTGGCATGTATATGTAAGCTTTCATCCTTTGGGATGATTTTGTTGTACCATGTAGATGTATTTAAGTTTCTTGACAGGTTTTTAAGCCATGTTTAGAAGCCGCATCTAAATTCGTTAGGGAGGACTCATATGTCTGCAGAAATCGAAAGTAAAATTATTAAAATTGTTGCCGATCAACTGAATGTTGATGAGAGTGAAATCAATTCAGATTCATCGTTTGTTGATGATCTAGGTGCTGATTCATTGGACACTGTAGAATTGGTCATGGCTTTTGAAGAAGAGTTTGGTGTAGAAATTCCAGATGATGATGCAGAAAAAATTCAAAGCGTTCAAAACGCTATCGACTATGTAGCAGCAAAGGCTGAGTAATCATGACAAAACGCGTCGTTGTCACGGGTGTTGGATTGGTTACACCACTCGGCACTGGAACTGAAAAAACTTGGAACAATCTTGTTTCAGGAAAATCTGGTATTGCACGAATCAGCCATTTTGATGCGGAAGCAGCTGGCATGGCTTGTACGATTGCAGGTGAAGTTCGTGACTTTGATGTCAATGATTTTGTAAATCGTAAAGATGCACGAAAAATGGATACCTTTATTCACTATGGTATCGCTGCCGCACAAATGGCTTTGGAACAATCAGGTTTAGAGATTACCGAAGCCAATGAAGACCGTGTGGGTGTGGTTATTGGTTCAGGTATCGGTGGCATGCCAGCCATTGAAAAAACCATGCGGGCGTATGAAAAGGGTGGGGCGCGTAAAATCTCCCCATTTTTTATTCCCATGACCATTATCAATATGGTCGCGGGTTGGGTTTCGATGCTTACGGGAGCCAAAGGTCCGAATATTTCACCTGTGAGTGCTTGTGCAACAGGCACTCATGCCATTGGTGATGCCTTTGATATGATTCGTCGAGGACATGCCGATGCAATGTTTGCTGGCGGTGCAGAAGCTTGTATTTCTGAACTGGCTGTGGGTGGTTTTTCAGCCGCACGTGCATTATCGACACGCAATGAAGATCCTGAAAAGGCATGTCGTCCTTGGGATGTGGATCGTGATGGTTTCATTATGGGTGAAGGTGCAGGTGTATTGATGCTTGAATCTTTGGCCTCTGCTGAGGCTCGTGGTGCTGATATTTTGGCTGAAATTGTCGGTTATGGCATGTCCGCAGATGCGTATCATATTACCATGCCAGCGCCTGAGGGTTCAGGTGGGGCAAAATGCATGCAAAATGCATTGAACAATGCCCAATTAAATCCAGAAGATATTGATTATATCAATGCGCATGGCACTTCAACACCTGCGGGTGATATTTGTGAAACCCAAGGTATTCAATCGGTGTTTGGTGAGCATGCCTCTAAACTGATGGTGTCATCCACCAAATCGATGACCGGACACTTGTTGGGAGCAACAGGCGGCATTGAAGCGGCATTTTCAGTCTTGGCTGTTAAAAACGGTGTTGTTCCTCCCACCATTAACTTGGATAATCAAGATCCAAAATGTCCGTTGGATTATGTGCCACATACAGCGCGTGATGTGAATATTGATATTGCTATTTCCAATTCATTTGGTTTTGGTGGTACCAATGCATCGTTGATTATTCGAAAATTTGGCTAGTTTAAATAAAAAAAATAAGGTTCAACTTTTTACACGAACCCTTACAAGAACACTTCATGCCCATGAAGTGTTTTTTTCTTTTTCCGAACAATGCGCAGCAATTTTGGAAGATCCCAAAGGTAAAGGGTATCAATTTATTGTTTCCAAAATGGGTAAGACCAGATGGCTTAAGAAGCCAGAAGAGGCGGAAAGTTTTTTTGCCTTTTGGAAGTCATCCTTAGTAAAAAAAGATATGGATTTCCCTGCTATTCAGCAACTTGTTTATGCTGCATATGAAGTATCCACGCTGTTTGAGGACTTACCTAAACCCAAAAGCGAATCTCCTGTGGGGCTTTTGTGTTTGCATGAGCCTGCTTGGAGTTTGTGCTTTCACCCTGAATCTCAAAAAATTCATTTAGCATCCAACATCAGTGAAGAACAGCTTGATATACTTGAAATGATGCTGGATAGCTTAGACACCCTGCGGCTTGATATACCTTATCTTGCATCAGCTTATCCAGTATCTATCCAAGAAAACAGCCCTCAAAATTACTCACAAGCTATCGAATTTGTGAAAAATTACATCACATCAGGCGATGTTTTTCAGGTCAATATTGCGCGATTTTGGCATACACTCTACCCTAAATCAGCACTATTTTCTTTGTATGCTCGGTTAAGGCGGTTGAACTCAGCACCCTTTTCTTGTTTTTTTCAACTGGATAACTTCACATTGATTTCTTCATCACCCGAACGTTTGGTGACCTTATCCAAAGCTGGTATTGTCGAAACACGTCCCATTGCTGGTACACGCAAACGAGGTGAAGGTGATACCGATCAAGCTTTGCATGATGAATTATTATTATCGGAGAAAGAGCGCGCCGAACATATCATGCTGGTGGATTTGGAACGCAACGATTTAGGACGGGTTTGTGAACCTGGTAGTATTGAAGTCGATGAATTGATGGTTGTTGAAAAGTATCCCACTGTACAACACATTGTTTCCAATGTGCGAGGTCAACTGGCAAAAAAACATGATGTTGTTGACTTATTTCAAGCCATGTTTCCAGGTGGCACCATTACAGGTTGCCCCAAGGTGCGTTGCATGGAAATTATTCATGAAATGGAACATCAAGCACGAGGTCCTTACACGGGTAGTTTGGGCTATATTGCTTGGGATGGTAGTGCTGATTTTAATATTCTTATTCGAAGTTTTTGGCATGATAGCAAACATTTACATTGGGCTGCCGGTGCAGGCATTGTGGCAGATTCCAATCCTGAGTTAGAAAGAAATGAAACCGAGCATAAAGCAGAAGGTCTGTTGAGGGCTTTAAAAATGTCAGCCTTATAAAGTAGTTTAACCATTGATTTACCCTACGAAGGCTTACCTAGGAATCCATAGTTTATATCATGGCTCTTTTGAAATTTGAGTGGGTCAGGATTATAATTTTGACATCTTGTTTGAATTAGGATTATAGCATGCAAAAATTATTTGAAGCCGCGTTGGGTATTACGAGTCCTTGGTATGTTAAGGCGATT
>NVWS02000108.1 GCA_002746295.2 Zetaproteobacteria bacterium | reverse complement strand
CCTAAAATCCATGTGTCTAAACTGGGTGCAGCCTCATGTTCCAAACGGTGTTCAAAGGCCTCTTTGCCTTCTTTTTGCAATAGACTGTCAGGGTCTTCACCATCGGGTAAATATAAAAAACGGGGGCGATGTTCAGGTTTAAGCAGCGGTAACATGCGTTCCAAAGCCCGCCATGCGGCTTGATAACCTGCTCTATCGCCATCAAAACAAAAAATAGGTGATTCACACAGGCGGAAAACTTGACGAATTTGAGATTCGCCAATGGCTGTGCCGAGTGCAGCCAGCGCAATGGGTAGGTCAAAGGCGGCCAGTGCCAACACATCCATATAGCCCTCTACAATCAACAGGCTTTTTCGCTTGCGGATATGCTCGCGATGTTCTGAATAACCATAGAGTAATTCAGATTTGTGAAAATAAGGCGTTTCGGGAGAATTCAGATACTTAGCAGCATCGCCTTGCATGATGCGCCCGCCAAAACCAACCATATCACCCTTTCGATCACGAATTGGGAATATCAAGCGATCACGAAAACGATCCCTATAGCCGTATTCAGCTTTGAATAGCATGCCAATATTTTCGAGCGCATTCAAATGTTGTTCATCGTTGCCAAAATGCTGCGCCATAAAGCCATAACCCGCAGGTGCAAAGCCAAGTTGGTAGCGGTGAACAATATGCTCAGGCAAGCCACGCTGTTGAATATATTGGCGAACATGTTGACCTTGCGGTGTGTTTAACTGTTGTTGAAAGGCTTGGGATGCTTGGTTTAAAAGCAGATAAGCTTTGTCGCGTTCGGATTTCTCTTGTTTGTCTTGTTGACGGTCATAGTCACTTTCACGCGGCATCTCCATACCTGTTTTTTCGGCCAAATAGGTGACAGCTTCTGGAAAGGCATAGCCTGTATGTTCAATAAGGAATTGAATGGCATCACCACCTTTTCCACAGCCAAAACAATGAAAAAATTGTTTCTCAGCAGATACGGAAAAAGAAGCACTTTTTTCATGGTGAAAGGGGCATAATCCCATCCAGTTTGAACCTGAACGTTTTAACTCAATATGCTTGGCAATTATTTCAACAATATCGGTGCGTGATAACACCTCATCAATAAAGTTGGGGGAGAAACTAGCCATAAAGGCTGTTTACGCGCCCTGTAAAGCTTTTTTCACCAGTGAGGATGCGATGCCCATATCTGCTTTCCCATCAATATTGGGGCGTAAAATAGCCATCACTTTGCCCATATCACGCATGGATGTTGCACCACTTTCAGATACTGCATCTTGCACAGCTTGAGCCACTTCATCATCACTAAGCTGTTCGGGCAGATAGATTTTCAGGAATTCAATTTCAGCCAGCTCTTGGTCGGCAAGGTCAGCACGATTTGCTTCTGTATATTGTGTGGCTGCATCTTTGCGTTGTTTGATGGATTTTCCCACAACAGCAATAACATCTTCAGGATTTAAGGGGTGGCCAAGTTTAATTTCAAAATCTTTTAATGCTGCGCGCAACATGCGAATGACGCTTAGTTTGACTTTATTTTTATCGCGCATGGCTTGTTTCATATCTTCGGTGATTTGTTGAAGCATGGGGAACTCCTTACTTTTTTAGGGGGGTAAACCAACAACGCCGAGCGCAAAGGCTCGGCGTTGTCTTTATTCACTCCCAACGTCACCCTCGCGTGCTTGTGTCGAGGGTCTATGGTAAATGCTAGATTCCCGATAAAAGCATTCGGGAATGACGCTGGTTTTTGGTCAAGTGCGTAACATCAGTGATTCAGACGACATCTTTATCCTTTATCGCATGAAATCGAACTTAATACTCGCGGTTTTCACGCATGCGAACACGACGTAAACGCTTCATCAAACGCTTACGCGCTGCGGCTTCTTTGTGTTTTCTTGCAATCGAAGGCTTTTGATAGCATTCACGACGACGACAATCAGAAATCACGCCACCACGTTCCACTTGTTTACGGAAACGCTTAATCGCTAATTCGATTGGTTCATCAGAATTGACTCTTACTCCTGGCATATCAACATCACCCCCTTCGATTACACATCGATAAAACTGAACAATCACAGAGTGATTGCAATCCACTTTCTGCCCTGCACGCTTGCCGACTTAAAAATCAGCGATAAAGCTACGCAAAAAGGGTCGCGCATTATGAGTTCGAAGCAAAACAAGTCAAATTCCCTATCTACCAGTGTGTTAAAAGGTGTCGCGAAAGTGGGAAGCTGGAGTATGCTTTCGCGTGTCTTGGGCTTTGTGCGTGATATTTTTATTGCACGCCTGCTGGGTGCAAGCCCTTTGGCCGATGCCTTTTTTGTGGCATTAAAATTACCCAACTTTTTTCGCCGTATGTTTGCAGAAGGCACGCTGACGGTGGCATTGGTGCCTGTTCTAGCGGAAGAACGTCAAAAAAGTGAAGAAGATGCGCATGCATATTTGAATGCTTTGGCAGGCATGTTGTTGGCAGCACTGCTGCTCATGACAGTATTGGGCATATTTTTTATGCCTTGGTTGTTGCTTGCATTTGCGCCAGGGTTTCATGATGAGCCTGAACGTTGGCATCAAGCCTTGCATCTTGCTCGTTGGATGTTCCCTTATTTGGCACTGATTTCCTTGGCGGCGATGTCTTGGGCTGTATTGAATGCTTATCGCAAGTTTTCGGTGGCAGCAGCCAGCCCCGCGTTGCTCAATATTGCCATTATTTTTGCAGCAATTGTGCTCGCACCATCGTTTGATAACCCAGCCGAAGCCTTGGCAGTGGGTGTGGTGCTTGGTGGTATTTTACAGTTGGCCATTCAATTTCCTGCTCTAAAACGCATTGGCTGGATTCCGAAACCGACTTGGCGACCACGTATGCCAGCCATTGCCAAAACCATGATATTATTTGGCCCTGCTGTGTTAAGCATTGCGGCAGTGCAAATTAATATTTTGGTCGGCACGATTTTAGCAACCTTATTGCCTGCTGGAGCCGTATCCTATTTATATTATGCAGATCGTATTGTGCAACTGCCTTTGGCTTTGTTTGGCATTGCGATGGGGACAGTGTTGCTCCCCACCTTATCGGAGCATTTGGCACATAAACGTTTGGCAGAAGCGCAGCATGACCTACGGCAGGGTTTGGTTTGGTTGGTTTGGTTAACCCTGCCTGCGATGGTGGGTTTATTGTATTTGGCAGAACCGATTATTCGCACCTTGTTTGAGTATGGTAAATTTGATATACAAGATGCTCAAGCGACAAGTCATGCCCTGCAAGCTTATGCTATCGGCTTGATGGCTTTTTGTTGGGCAAGGGTGCTGTCTATTGCATGTTATGCGGAACAAGATGCCAAAGCTCCGATGCGTTATGCAGCCATCAGTGTGGCAACGAATATTGTGTTGGCTTTGATACTTATCAAGCCCATGGGCTATGTCGGTTTGGCCCTGGCGACAGCCTTGGCATCCTTTGTCAATGTGGGACTTTTATGGCGGCGGATTCATCGTCAACAAGGCGGTCTTTTGGATGCAAGCTGTATCAAACGGATATTGTGTGCGGCTTTGGCATGTGTACCGATGGTGTTGGTTTTACAAGTCATGCAACAGCTGTGGGCATTTCCTGATGCAAGTAAGTTATGGCAGTTTTTGTGGCTAACAATGGTTGTTTTTGTATCTGCTGGTGTTTATTTCGTCAGTACATGGCTGCTTGGTGAGAAAAAATATCGCTATGTTCGAGGAGGGAAAAAATCATGATCAGAGATACTTTGGTGTTTGATATTGAAACGGTTGCTGATGCTGAATCGGCACGTCGATTGCTGGGTAGCCCTGATCTTTCAGATATACAGGCACGTGATGCTTTGGCTAAATATTTTCTGGACAAAACCGACGGCAAGAATGATTTCCCTCGGCAACCGTTTCATCAAGTGGTGGCCATCAGTTATGTGCATTTGCTGCATGAACGTGATGCGCATGGTTCACAATGGATACTCAAACGCATTGCCAGCGGTGGTGTGGCAGAAAGTTCTGAAAAAGAATTGTTGGAAGGTTTTTTTCATTTGATTGAAACGCGCACACCACAACTGGTGAGCTTTAATGGACGGTGCTTTGATATGCCTGTGTTGAAATATCGTGCGATGCGACATGGTTTATCTTGCCCTCGGTGGTTTTCGGCAGGTGATCGGTGGAACAATTATGAATCCCGTTACTCCTCGGTTTACCATCTGGACTTGTTGGAAGTGCTTTCAGATTACGGGGCTTCCGCGCGTTGTTCGATGGATGAGGTGGCTGCTGTATTTGAAATACCAGGAAAGCTCGAGGTGGCAGGCAGTGATGTTCGTGGTTTGTTTGAATCGGGGGATATTTCGGCGATTCGTCATTATTGCGAAATGGATGTGTGCTCCACATTATTGATTTTTTTACGCTGGCAGTTGTTTCAAGGCATTTTGAACGATGTGGCTTATGCACAGTTATTGCAAAGCTTGCGAAACTATTTGGATGCTGAGGGTGAAGAAAAACCACATTTTATGCGTTTTTTAGAGGCTTGGGGTTAAGGTATGTCATCATCTTTGTGAT
>NVWS02000107.1 GCA_002746295.2 Zetaproteobacteria bacterium | reverse complement strand
TTTGTGTGTGGGTTGATTGAGCCAGGCTTAGCCAATACTTGACCACGCTCAACATCTTCACGCTTCAAACCACGAACCAATGCACCGATGTTATCGCCAGCTTCGCCGCGATCGAGCAGCTTACGGAACATTTCAACACCTGTACAAGTCGTTACCTGTGTATCGCGAATACCAACGATTTCAATTTCGTCACCAACATTAATAATGCCAGCCTCAACACGACCAGTCACAACAGTACCGCGACCAGAGATTGAGAAAACATCTTCAATCGGCATCAAGAAATCTTTATTGATTGCACGCTCAGGTGTTGGGATAAATTCATCAACCGCTTTCATCAAACGATGGATAGAAGCTTCACCAATTTCTGACTGGTCGCCTTCCAAGGCTTTCAATGCAGAACCAATGATCACTGGTGTGTCATCACCTGGGAAATCGTACTGGTCAAGAAGTTCACGAACTTCCATTTCAACCAATTCCAACAACTCTTCATCATCAACCATGTCAGCTTTATTCAAATAAACAACCAAGTGAGGAACGTTTACCTGACGAGCAAGAAGAACGTGTTCGCGAGTCTGTGGCATTGGGCCATCAGCAGCAGAAACAACCAAGATACCGCCATCCATTTGTGCAGCACCAGTAATCATGTTTTTCACATAATCAGCATGGCCTGGGCAGTCAACGTGAGCGTAATGACGCGCTTCAGTTTCATATTCAACATGCGCTGTCGCAATGGTAATACCACGTTCGCGCTCTTCTGGAGCACCATCAATATCGCCGTAATCTTTAAATACTGCTCCGCCTGTTAAAGACAAAACTTTAGTAATTGCAGCAGTTAACGTTGTCTTACCATGATCCACATGACCAATCGTGCCAATGTTTACATGCGGCTTGGTACGTTCAAACTTTTCCTTTGCCATTTCACATCTCCGTCCACTTCTAATTTCAAACTTTAAGCACCCGCCAACCGCAGGAAGGCACTTTAAAACTGGAGCCTAGGGCGGGAATTGAACCCGCGACCTCATCCTTACCAAGGATGTGCTCTACCCCTGAGCCACCTAGGCTTAACAAGGGGAATATCCACCTTGAAAAATGGAGCGGGTGGCGAGAATCGAACTCGCATCATCAGCTTGGAAGGCTGAGGTTCTACCATTGTACCACACCCGCAAGTCAAGCGCGCAAGCACGCTTGAAAAAATGGTGGAGAGGGCTGGATTCGAACCAGCGTAGGCGGAGCCAGCAGATTTACAGTCTGCCCCATTTAGCCACTCTGGAACCTCTCCCAAATCAATCGCCTGAAAAAACACAACCCCCATGAAAACACAGGGGTTGCGATATATGGAGCCGACAACAGGAGTCGAACCCGTGGCCTGCTGATTACAAATCAGCTGCTCTACCAACTGAGCTATGTCGGCTTTAAACAAAACGACTGGCGGCGCAAGTTAAGAAGAAAAAATATAATATCAAGCATTTTTTTCCTTCCAACCAATCACCGCCCTACATTCGTTTAAATTATCAACTTTTCCATACCTTTTTGAATACGCTTCAAAGCCTCTTCCTTGCCTAATAAACCCAATGTCACATCAATGGGCGGCGAAACAGGTACACCCGCAAGGAAAATCCGTATGGGCTGGGCAAGTTTTCCCATGCTCACAGCTTCGGCTTCACAAATATCAGCAATCCATTGATGCGCAGCTGCACCAGACCACGTTTCCGATTCAGCCTTGGCAATAAATCTATCCAACAATGTCCACGTGCCTTCTTTGATATTCTTTTTGACTGCTTTCTCTTGGTATTCTGTCGGTGCAACATAGAAGAACCGCGCTCCCTCCACCAAATCAATCAAGTTTTTAGAACGTTCTTGCAAACAGCCAATCACATCAACCAGCGCTGCTTTTCCTTGCATATCCACTGCCAACAAACGCGTCACTTCATCCACCAAATCATCGGCATTGGATGCCTTCATCCAATGCGCATTCAACCAATCCAATTTCGCTTGATCGAAACGTGATGCGCTTTTACCCACCGTATTCAAATCAAACATTTCAATCAATTGCTCCACCGAAAACACTTCATCATCGCCATGCGACCAACCCAGACGCGCCAAGTAGTTGACCACGGCAACTGGTAAATAACCTTGCTCACGGTATTCAGTGATCGCCACCGAACCATGACGTTTGGACATTTTCGCGCCATCAGCTCCATGGATAAGTGGAATATGGGCAAACTTTGGCACAGTCAAGCCCAATGCTTCATAAAGTTGAATTTGACGTGGTGTATTGTTCAAATGATCCGAACCACGCACCACGTGCGTGATCCCCATATCGGCATCATCAACAACCACAGCCAAATTATACGTCGGCGTGCCATCGCTACGCATAATAATTAAGTCATCCAGCTCTGTATTGGGAAAACACACATCACCCAAGACCATATCCCGCACCCATGTTTCACCCTCATTGGGTGATTTAAAACGAATTACAAAGGCTGCATCTTCAGGTGTATCAGCACGCTCACGGCAACGACCATCATACATCGGCTTTTGCCCAGCTAGTTTTTGCTTATCACGCATCGTATCCAGCTCTTCACGTGAGCAATAACATTTGTATGCCTTACCTTCATCGAGCAACTTATGAACTGAGGCAATATGCAAACCTTGACGCGCACCTTGATAGACTGGCTCACCATCCCAATCCAAGCCCAACCACTTCATGCCATCCAAAATCACTTGGGTTGCTTCATCTGTCGAACGTTCTTTATCCGTATCTTCAATACGAAGTACAAATTCCCCGCCAAAGTGACGGGCATAAAGCCATGAGAATAAAGCCGTACGAGCGCCACCAATATGTAACATGCCCGTTGGTGATGGGGCAAACCGCGTTTTTACAGTCATGTTCCTATCCTTTTTACACATTTTATTTCCAGAAATACCATGTTACACACTCGTCACTACTTCAAAGCAACGCGGGCAGATTTCGTTGTGTACAGCATGTGATGGCTCAGCAGGTTTACTAACATTCCAACAACGTGGACATTTAATGCCATCGGCAGGTAATGCACATACGCTCTGTTCTTTTACTGCCGTAAAGGCATGGAATGGATGAGACTCAGGTGAGACACTAGTTTCAATATCAGCCATAGAAACCACCCCGTTTACTACTTCTGCAACAATTAGTAACTGTTCATAACTTTCACCAACAGCATTCGGAAAATCTTTATCTAAAGATGGGACAAAAACCTTCGCCGCAATCGAAGAACCCACAATCTTATCTTTTTTCGCCACATCCATGGCAGTATTCACTTGTTCACGCATGGCAAAGAATTTTTCCCATGCTGCCTTATCAATACTTACATCCGATACTTTGGCAAAGTTTTGAAGGTGAATGCTTTCTGTTTTTGCATCAGGCAAGAATTCCCATATTTCTTCGGCAGTCATCGGTACAATCGGTGCAATCAAACGCACCAAAGTATGGGCAATGTCGTACAAGGTTGATTGTGCAGACATGCGGCGTGCTGAATCGGGCGCATCGCAATACAAACGATCTTTAATCACATCCAAATAGAAGCCGCCCAAATCAACGGAGCAGAAATTGTGAATTTCTTGGTGGATTTGGTGAAAATAATAGTTTTCGTATGATTTTCGAACCTTTTTCGAGACTTCTGCCAAGCGATGCATCGCCCATTGATCCAACTTGTTGCGATGTTCCAATGGTACAGATTGCGTACCGTCAAAATTCTCAATATTGCTTAACAAGAAACGAATGGTATTGCGAATCCTACGGTAGGACTCCGCAAGTTGTTTGATGATTTCATCGGAGATACGAATATCTG
Source organism: Zetaproteobacteria bacterium (assembly GCA_002746295.2). GTDB lineage: Bacteria > Pseudomonadota > Zetaproteobacteria > Mariprofundales > Mariprofundaceae. Next base: position 3,410 of record NVWS02000107.1, on the reverse strand, counting down.
CCGAATAATCGGCAGAAGCAATCCACAAGCGCAGAATATCTGCACCCATTTGATTGATAATTTTTTGCGGTGCAACCACATTGCCCTTGGATTTGGACATTTTATTGCCGTGTTTATCGACCACAAAACCATGCGTTAACACCGCTTTGAAGGGTGCAACACCGCGTGTACCGATGGATTCAAGCAAGGACGATTGGAACCAGCCACGATGTTGATCCGAGCCTTCTAAATATAAATCCGCAGGCGATTGTAAATCATCACGCGGCTCTAAAACACAGGCATGCGTTGATCCTGAATCAAACCACACATCGAGAATATCGGTTTCTTTTTCAAAATCGGAAGCACCGCAATCAGGACATGATGTATCATCTGGTAAAAATGCATGCACATCTTTGGCAAACCAAACATCTGCCCCCGCTTCTTCGACTTGCTTGGCAATGCCTTCGACAATTTCAGGCGTGGTCACAGCGTGAGAACTACAAGATATACATTTGATTGCAGTAATTGGTACACCCCAATTACGCTGACGAGAAACACACCAGTCGGGGCGTTGTTCCACCATACCGCGAATGCGATTTTCACCCCATTCAGGCGTCCAAGCGGTTTGTTTGATGGCTGCAAGTGCCTTATCGCGCAAATTGTTTTTATCCATGCTAATAAACCACTGCGGTGTGGCACGAAAAATCAATGGTTTGTGGCAACGCCAACAATGGGGATAAGCATGACGAATTTGATCGCTTGCCAAAAGTGCGCCACAGCTTTGTAAATGCTCAACCATCACTGCATTGGCTTTATACACATGATGCCCCTCGACAATGGGCGTGGCAGGTTCAAAAATTCCATGGTCATCGACAGGATTAAATGCCTCCAAACCATAACGCAAGCCAACTTCATAATCCTCTTGCCCATGACCTGGTGCGGTATGAACACAACCCGTACCCGCATCAAGTGTGACATGATCTCCGACCAAAATGGGCGCATCTTGATCCAAATAAGGATGGCGAAACTTGCGATTTTCGAGTTTTTCACCCTTAAAATGTGAAATAACCACATATTCTACATTGAGTTCTTTAAAAACATCCTGACAAAGCCCTTCTGCAAGAATCAATATGTCATTTTCTTTCAGATTCTTATTGTCTTTGGCATCGGTGATACGCACTGCCACATAATCCAAACCAGCACCCACAGATACCGCAAGGTTAGCTGGAATCGTCCAAGGTGTGGTTGTCCAAATCACCACGGATACATCGCCCGTTAATGTTGCATCAATATCACTTAAATCTTCACCCGCTTTGAATTTCACATAAATAGAATGTGAGGTGTGATCTTCATGTTCCACTTCAGCTTCTGCCAAAGCAGTCGCACACGACACACACCAATGCACAGGTTTGGCACCTTTATACAAACCGCCATTGGCCAAAAATTTGCCGATTTCACGCACTGTGTTGGCTTCAAACTGATAATCCATGGTGATGTATGGATTTTCCCAATCACCTGTAATGCCCAAACGTTTGAATTCCTCACGCTGAATATCAATTTGCCCTTTGGCATATTCACGGCATTCTGCGCGAAATTCAGAATCGGTAATATCTTCTTTTTTGCGTTTTTTCTTCTTGAATTTTTCTTCAACCTTCAACTCAATGGGTAGCCCATGACAATCCCATCCAGGTACATACGGCGCATCAAAACCCATCATGGTACGCGAACGAACGACAATATCTTTCAGCACTTTGTTCACCGCATGACCAATATGAATCGAACCATTGGCATAAGGTGGTCCATCATGTAAAATAAATTTCGGCGCATCTTTACGCGCTTCACGAATTTGCTGGTAAAGATTGGATTCTTCCCATTTGGCAAGGCGTTTCGGCTCATTCACAGGCAAATTTCCACGCATAGGAAAGTTCGTTTTCGGCAGGAAAACGGTATGTTTATAATCAAATTTTTCGTGGCTCAAGGAAAGCTCCCATCTTTTATCATATTCAAGGTGCGGGGTATGATAGATAAAGCTTAAGAATTTGTCCCACAAGACAAAATATTTCGAGCCGATTCACAATCATCAGCAATTTGATGTGCCAAGTCACACGCACCCGTAAAGGTTCGATCTTCACGAATCCGTTGTACAAATTCAACGGTAAATATCTGACCATACAAATCAGGTGCATCGTCCAATACATGCGTTTCCAGCAGCAATGTTCGACCATTGAATGTGGGGCGATAGCCCAAATAAGCAGCAGCATCCCATACTTTTTCAGGTGTACTTGCACGTACAGCATAAATACCAACAGGCGGATGTGCCAAACCTGCAACATCCACATTGGCAGTCGGAAAGTTCATTTCCCGCCCCCGCTTGTCACCATGTAACACTTCCCCTGAAATACTGTAACCACGCCCCAACAGTTTACCCGCCATATCAAAATCTGCCGCCTCAATGGCAGAACGAATCCGTGAGGAAGAGACCACTGCCCCCAACATTTCAAACGCTGAGGCTTCTGTCACTGTAAAACCTTTGACTTCACCCAACACGCGCAAGTCTTTCACATGCCCCTGCCTATCGTGTCCAAAGGCAAAATCATAACCCACGTGTATATGTTTAAAGTTGAAAGCATCATACAAAACGTGTGAAAACTTCTCTGCCGACCAAGTTGCCAGTTCTTGGGTAAACTTCAGTAACAAGACCGCACCCACGCCTGATTTCTCAAGATACTGCAAACGTTCATGCACATGACCCAAGCGACGTGGTGACTCTTTAGGAAACAACACGGCTCGCGGATGCGGTTCAAAGGTCACCACCACCGCAGCACCACCCACAGCTTCCGCATGCCCCTTTAACTCTGCCAGCACCTGTTGATGCCCCATATGTACACCATCAAAATTACCCACTGTGATGGCTCCACCCAGTATTTGAGCGGCTTCGGCTTCTTCCCATGAATGAAATACCTGCATTTTTACCTACCTTTTAATACACACAAATTCAATCGTTGGATAGTTGTAAAGCCACTTATATCGCTATTCAGCAAAGTCAACTCCTAGACACAAGCATCTTATCCATCAGACGATAAGCTGCGCAACATGAAACTTTTGGTCTATCTCTTTTTCTTCTATTTTTTTCTCAACAGCACCGCCTACGCAGCAAGCCTCAATTGCATGAACATCCGCAACAACCTTGACCGCTTGGATTGCTATGATGAAGCGACTCAAAACACCCAAGCGGCAGTCCATAAATCCTCAACCTTGGCGGCAGATTACCTTGATCAATCATGGGAACTCTCACCTCAAAACAACAATCCAGTGTTTTCTTTTCGAGCCCATCACCTCAATTACCTACTGCCATTACGTTACACCAGCAACACCAATCCCAACCCGCAAAGTCCGACCCATGTCAACACGCTACCCCAACCCACACAAGC
>NVWS02000106.1 GCA_002746295.2 Zetaproteobacteria bacterium | reverse complement strand
CAATCACTTTGTAGCTGGGGTCAAACTTCAATGCCAAGTCTGTGGTAAACATGATAGGTGTGTGAAACTTACCATCCACATGGGCATCAGGCACTAAGTCTGCGGCAGATTCATCTGTTGGAATCCATTGCAATGCACCCGCTGGACTCCTGCTTTTTTTCCACTCAAAGTGAAACAAGTTATCCAAATACATGGTTGTCCACTGGGTTGGAGAAGCTGTCCAAGCTCCTTCTAAACCACTGGTTACCGTGTCTTCAGAATGACCTTTACCACATTTGTTTTCCCAGCCAAAACCCTGCTTTTCAATGCCAGCAGCAGCAGGCTCTACACCCACACATTTGGAAGGTTTATGGGCACCATGCGCCTTGCCAAAAGTATGACCACCAGCAATGAGTGCTACCACTTCTTCATCATTCATCGCCATGCGACCAAAGGATTCACGAATAGATTGTGCGGAAGCCAATGGGTCTGGATTACCATTCGGACCTTCTGGATTCACATAAATCAAACCCATTTGCACCGCCGCAAGTGGTTTTTCTAACTCACCATCCTTATTGCGACGTTTATGATCCATGAATTTCGATTCCGAACCCCAATAAATTAAATCAGGCTCCCAATCATCCTCGCGACCACCAGCAAAACCTAGGGTTTTGAAACCCATGTTTTCCATCGCAACATTACCTGCAAGAATCATCAGATCAGCCCAAGAAATATGTTCGCCATATTTCTGTTTGACGGGCCATAACAAACGTCTGGCTTTATCAAGGTTGCCATTGTCAGGCCAACTGTTTAATGGCTCAAAGCGTTGCTGACCACCTGCTGCACCGCCGCGTCCATCATGCACACGGTATGTGCCAGCACTGTGCCATGCCATACGAATAAAAAATGGTCCATAATTGCCATAATCGGCTGGCCACCAGTCTTGTGATGTGGTTAACAAAACATCAATGTCCTTCTTCACTGCTTGAAGGTCGAGATGCTCGAACGCCTTGGCATAATTAAAACTTTCACCCAAGGGGTTGGATGTCGCATTGTGAGCGCGAAGTGGACTTAGATTAAGTTTATCTGGCCACCAGAATTGATTGGTTTTGGCTTCCCCTTTATTGCCCATAGGATCAGCAAAAGATGTGCTTGATAGCGGCATGGTTAGCAAACTTGCCACCGTTATACTCATCAATAGATTTCGTGTTTTCATGGATTCTATCCTCCTTACTTTCAAACTTTTTTGCGGAAAACAGTGATGTTTCCACATTTGAAAGTGTATCCATAGATAAAAGCTATGTACAAGTGATACATTGCATGATAACAATAGATTTTAACTATGATGGAGTAAAAAGAGGAGTAGCGATGAACTTACGAGAAATGTCCTATTTGGTTGCAGTCGCAGATTTACGCAACTTCACCAAAGCTGCCGAACATTGCTATGTCAGCCAACCCACGCTCAGCGCACAAATCAAAAAGATGGAACAATCCTTGGATGTGAAAATATTTGAGCGTGATAACAAACAAGTGATGATTACCGAAGAAGGCAAAGACATCATCCAATCCGCAGAAAAAATCCTGCAAGAAGTAGAGCGTATCAAAGAGATTGCCGAACATGCGCACAATCCTTTTTCTGGCAAATTCAGGCTTGCTGCTTTTCCAACACTTGCCACCTATATCTTTCCCGACATGGTGCCTCAGATCAAAAAACTGATGCCTGAGCTTCACCTTATTCTTATTGAAGACAAAACAGCCGAATTAATCGAGCGTTTACACAAAGGTGAAATTGATGCTGCATTGCTCGCTTTGCCTGTGCATGGTGAGTCGCTTGAAGTGAAACCATTGTTTGATGATAACTTTCTTCTGGCAGTCTCTCCCTCCCATCCTTTGGCAAACACGACTGAAATGAATGTGGACAAACTTGCTCAATATCGATTGTTACTACTCGAAGAAGGGCATTGCTTGCGCGATCATGCTTTAGAGGTTTGTCACCAGCATAATATTGCTGAGGAACAAGATTTTCGAGCCACAAGCCTTGAAACACTTCGGCAAATGGTCAGAGCTGGAACAGGTATTACCATGATGCCAGAAATTGCCATCAATCATGCTGAAACAGATATTTGTTATATTCCTTTTATGAAGCCTCAACCTTATCGAACGATTGCGATTGTTTATCGAAAAACATCAACCAAAAAAGAAATTGTGAAACATATTGAAGCATTACTATCCTAAAAAAACTACCTTGATGTTTTGGGGCTATATTCATAAAAAGAGCGGCTAAAAGCCGCTCCTTGGTAATTTTTTGTAAGCTATTTGATTTTATATATGCGCTAAAGACCTTGATGGATATATAGACCACGGGCGATATCTCCAATGCTTACCATGCCAATGAGTTTACCATTTTCTGTGACAGGCATACGACGTAAATTTTTAACTCCCATAAAAGAAGCAGCTTTCAATACAGCACTATCAGCCTCAACACTTAAAGGGTTTTCTGTCATGACTTCTTTCACTTTCATACATAACACTTTTTTATAATTTTCTTCCATATTTTCAAAATCACGGGCGTGTACTGCATCGTGTACATACTCACCAAAATTTGGATAAAGGGGCAGCATGGTGTCGCGAATGGTGACAATGCCTGTGAGGTTGTGTTTATCATCGACAACGGGAATTGAACCGCAGCGACGCATGACCATTTTTTCAGTGATTTGACGTAATGTATCATCTTCATTACATGTAAGTGGTGTGTGTGTCATAACATCAGAAACTATCATGGGCAAGATCCTTGTGTAGTATTTGAATATGGGGCATCAAACCAAGCCTTATACCGTACTTTGCATGGGTTTTTGAATAAAAGAAAGTTTGTCACTCATTGGCTACCCTGAATTCAAGTCATAAGTAGAATCTCCACTGCTGATTTTACGCGAGCTTCAGTGTTTATCTGAGTTGTTGTTATCGGTGCTTGCATTAAGGAAAGGGTAATTTTCTCATTTGAAACCACTGAGATAAATCAATATCACCTGTTGCTAATAAATTTCCCCGCAAACGAGAGTCGACGGTCGCACCGAGCAAGATGAAGTTTAAGTTACCTCCAGCCAAACGCTGTAAATTATCTTGCGCTTGTCGTAAATTTTTTCCTGCTTTTTGCAGCAGTTGTTTCGCTTTTTTTAGGTTGCGGGGTATACCTCGACCATGAATATACATATATGCCAAAGCATTTTGTGCGGGTGGATAGTCTTGTTGGTTTGCTTGTTGATACCAATAGGCTGCTTGTCGGTCGCTTTGAGCAGCCCCGATGCCACTTCGGTACATATTTCCTAGGTTGAATTGAGACATAGCATACCCATGTTTGGCTGCTTTTTGATACCAATGCAGCGCATCGTGAATATTAACATCCATACCCAAACCATTGAGTTCAATACTTGCCAGCATATTCTGACCACCAACATCACCAGATTTTGCCAAAGAAACGAGAAGTTCCTTGGCACGTGCAGCATCCAAAGGCAGTCCATGGTCGCCATGGTATTCAAGCATGGCTAGATTATATTTAGCATCCATACTGCCATGCTGTATGGCACGTTCATAATATTGAATGGCTTGTGATGTATCTTGACGAACGCCCTTTCCTTTTGTATATAAAAGCCCCAAGACGAAAGAGGCGCGATGATTACCATTGGATTCAGAGCGTTGCAACCATTTGACGGCTTCATCATCACGGGCATAATCGGTGAGACCACGCGCTTCAATAATGGCAAGGTTAAATTGCGCTTGATTGTCGGTTTCTTGAACTTTCTCAAAATATTTACGAGCCAAAGCCATGTCGGGATGAACACCGCGCCCCAAAGCATACATGACCCCCAAACTATTGTTTGCAACGCCATCATCACCGTGGCTAGCTTGTTTAAACCACTGAATAGCAGCGTCATCATTGGTTTCTTCGATTAAACCCTGTACTTCAATAATCCCCAAATTTCGAGCCGCGCTTGGGTTGCCTGTTTGCGCGGCTTGCTTTAAGAATGCAACACCTTGATCAATATTGGGGGGCGTGCCTAAACCCAAAACCAGCATACAGCCGAGTGCGGATTTTGCATGGGTGCTGCCTGCTTCATCGCTTGCCTGATACCAATGAAAGGCTTGTTTCATATCAATAGGTACACCTTCACCATACAACAGCATCCCTGCAACAGCTTCACTGGCTTTGATATGGTGCTGTTGGGCTGCCTTTAGCATCCATCGGTATGCCAAGGTCTTGTTGGTTTCGAGTATGGATCCTTGACGATAAATATTGGCCAAAAGAAACATGGATGGTACTTGACCCGCTTGGGCTTGAGCTTGAATGTGAGATGTTAAAGATGATGTTAGGGTGGTGAGTTTCCCCAAATGATTTACTTTAGCTTTGATAAGCCAAGTTGTTGCTTTTTGACTGTCTTCAGGGGTGTTTCTAGCATCATAAAGTTGAATCAAATGAAGGATGGCTTGCCCCATACCTTGTTTGGCGGCTTCGTTGAGCCAATGCTCATAGTTTTGATTCGCGCTCCCCTCTTTTTCCAAAAGTATGCCCAACTGATATTGAGCTTGGGGAAAACTTTGTTGGGCTGAACGAACGAGCCAAGACTTGGCTTGTTGTGGGTTTGGATCTTTGGTTTGCCCATGAATATACATCATCGCCAAGACATATTGGGCTTGGGCTTCACCTTGATTGGCAGCACTTTTAAACCAGTGCAAGGCATCTTCAAAACGCCCGTCTTCAAAGGCGGATTGTCCCAGAGAAAAAGCTTTGGGGTCATGGTAGCTTGTTGTTGATTTAGAAATTTCCCAGATAAATGCAATGCCCAAGGCAAGCAGAACCAATAAACCTGCAAGAACCAGCTGCCCACCACTGAGTTCTTTTTTTAAGACGTTGGCTTCTTGGTGAAGTTCTTCATCGATAGAACTTGCGCCATTCATGTCTGTTTATACCATGAATTCATGTTTCATTCTTTCCCCGCCTCCAGTAAACCCCATTATATGCTTGGCATCATGTCAGGTACATCGTGTGATGGTATTGATGTTGCCTTGATGGATGCTTATACATTCAAGCTGGCTTACTTTGCAACAGAACCTCTTCCACGTGAGTTACGCGAACCCATTATGCGTCTTGCCAGCCCCAGTTTTGATGAAATTGACGCACTTGGCAATCTTGACAGGGCTTTGGGTGTAGTATTTTCTCAAGCTGCCTTGAAAACGGTGGAGGCATCGTGTGTTCCCAAATCTCGTATTCTTGCCATCGGCAGTCATGGGCAAACCATTCGTCACCGACCCCAAAGCTTGCATGCTACATATCCATTTACCTTACAGATTGGCTGTGCTGCGACCATTTCTGAGCTGACAGGGTTGACGGTGGTCTCGGATTTTCGCAGCCGTGATGTGGCTGCTTTGGGGCAGGGCGCGCCGTTGGTGCCTTTTGCTCACCAGCAACTTTTTAAGCATGTACATGAGCGAGCCACAGTCATTGTGAATATTGGCGGTGTGGCAAATATCACCATGTTTTATCCCGATGGACGGGTGCAAGGCTTTGATACAGGACCTGGAAATATGGTGATGGATGCGTTGATGTTGGCATTAAGTGATGGGCGTCATGGATATGATAAGGATGGAGACTTGGCAAATATGGGGCATGTTTGCCAGCCATTGTTGAATGAGCTACTTCAACACCCTTTTTTCGCAAAGAAAATACCAAAATCGACAGGGCGTGAAGATTTTGGCGAACACATCGCACATCAAATGATGGCTTGGACAGGGATAAGTGATGCGGATCGTATGGCAACAGCGTGTGCTTTGACGGCGCAAAGTATTGCCATGAGTGTGTCTTTTTTGGATACCACGCCTGAGCACTGGTGGGTGTGTGGTGGAGGTGCATACAATGCTTGTTTACTATCAATGTTGGGTGAAGCCCTCGCGCCCGCTATGGTCTCTACGACCCAAGAACAAGGCATTGCAGCCGATGCAGTCGAGGCATTGTCTTTTGCTTTGTTGGCGAAGTATACTTTGTTGGGGAAACCGAACATATTGCATGGGGTGACAGGGGCAAGTCATGATGTTTGTGGAGGGCAAATCACACCAGGGGAGAACTGGATATCTGTGTTGGATTGGATTGAGCAACAATAAAGGTGTCATGATGCGGCATAGATTTTGCTTTCGAAGCTTATGTACACGCCTATTTCCACACGTAAGGATAGCTTGCAACGGATGTATCAGTCGCATGATTTATTGATATTGCCCGAACGCTTTCTGAAAATTCGTGCTTTATTGAGTCAAACCCATGCCGATGCGAGGGCATTGGCACGTATTGTGGAAACCGATATTATGATTGCGGCAAGCTTGTTGAAAATTGCAAACTCCTCGGCTTATAACCCCATGAACAAGCCTTTGGCATCGATTTCTAAGGCTATTGCTCGCTTGGGCTTGGCGACATCGGCACAAATCTCCATGTCGATGTCTTTGTTTCAAGATATTCATTTGCCCATCGCTTTACAGCATTTGCGTCAATTTTGGGCGCATTCATTCGCAGTGTCGCAATTATGTTTACGGATGTGCGAGCAGTTAAAACCCAATGTTGTAGATGCTGATACGTTATTTATGGCCGGATTGTTTCATGATATTGGCAATATTTTGATTGCTTTGCACATTGACGCAGCCTATTTTGAACGAGACTTTCTTGAGTGTCATGGCGTAAAACTTTGTGACTTGGAGCAGCAAGTTTATGGCTTAAATCATGCGCAAGTAGGTAAAATTATGTTGCAACAATGGAATCTCCCAGAGGCTTTGATTGAAATTGTGGCATGTCATCACCACCCCGAAAACAATGTATCGGCTGTCATTTGTTCATCGGCCGATCAATTTACACATCAATATTGGGAAGGCTTGCAATATATTGAAGCGGCACAAAGCAAGGTGCATGAACTTTCATCGAATGATATGCGTGAATGGATGGCAACATCTGAGGTTTTATGCCCATTGTTGAAGTAAGATAGGAAGGCTTGTGTTGGTTGTATGTATATTGAAATGGGTCAACTTTTGGCATCATACGGGTAACTTTTTGAAAAAATCACCCAAGCCATGCATTATCACAGCATCTACGTTGAAGCTTCGGATATTTCTGAACCCATTCGCGGAGAAGTTTTGTCAGTGTTTTTTCAAGGCGACTTTTTCACTCAATTTTGGCAAGATGCGCAGCGTACATCCTAGGAGCCTGTCGGACTTCGGTAATGGTAGTGATAAATAATGGGGTTGAGTCGGTTTTTTCCTTTAAATGAGGCGAATAGCGGGCTACACACAAGTTTAAAGGTGGAAAATAACCCGTATTCACTTTTTAGTAGTAGCTTGAGCGAAGTTCAACAAGTTCCTATGTTCGACATTTTTTTAAGGGTGTGACAACACTAAAATTAAGGGAAATAAAAATGAGTATCTCATGTTTTTTTAAATTATGCGGCGTTGCCTTGGTATGTTCACTGTTGGGTTACGCGATTCAACCATCGTTACTTGCAAGCTCGCCCGCACCATCATTGTTTGCGACTGGCTTGTTTCTAGGTACGTTGTTGGGTGGTCTTATTGTGACCATGAAGCCATTGAAAAAATCAATGTCTTCAATATCTTCAAATTCTCAAGTAAACGATTCCAATGCTCAACAATTGGATGGTCATGTGCTTTATGTGGGAAATGTGCCTTTTAATGCCAAAGAAGATGAAATTCAGCGTTTATTTGAAGCTTATGGACAAGTAAAAGCAATTCGTATGGTTACTGGTGGCCCCAACAAACGTCCCAAAGGTTATGGTTTTGTTGAAATGGATAAAGCAGGCGCACAAGCAGCTTTGGCTTTGAATGGTAAAGAATTTGCAGGACGTAAGTTACGTGTTAATTCAGCAAAAAATAAAGAATCATAAACCATCGCTCGTAATCATCTGTTTTCTTGGGAAAATGAACTGAAATTGTACCTTATTTTCTCAAAGCAAAGTCCATCAACCATGCTGTTCCACCCATGACCACAGGACCAATGATGGCTTGTAACCATCCCATGATTAAAAGTACAATGATAATCATAAAGCCATAAGGTTCGAGGCGTGAAAGTTGTTGGGATAGGGAATATGGCAACAAGCCAACCGCCACACGTCCACCATCCAAAGGTGGCAAAGGAATCAAGTTAAATACCAATAAAACCAAGTTGATGATGATGGATGCTTGACACATCAACGCCAAAGGCTGTGTAAACCATAACAAGGATGCAGGCAGTTGCACTGCGAGCATCAAGACCAAGGTTGAAAGTAGTGCTAAAATTAGGTTGGTGATAGGGCCTGCCAAAGCAACCCAAACCATATCGCGTTGTGGGTTGCGTAATTTTTTCCAATTGATGGGGACAGGCTTGGCATAGCCAAAGAGGAAAGGTGATTGCATGATCAATAGGGCAATAGGAATCAACAATGTGCCAATAGGGTCAATATGTTTGATGGGGTTGAGCGTGAGGCGACCCAACCAATAGGCAGTATCATCGCCCAATTTGAAGGCAACCCAACCATGTGCGACTTCATGCAATACAATCGCCATAAGCACAGGTAAGCCCCAAATACTGATGCCTTGCATGATGGCGTTAATATCAATGTTCATGATGAAGCTCCTTGGTGTTTTCCTTATCCACACGGGCTTCGGCAAGCAAGTGTGCGGGCAGTTCTTGTTTTACCTGCAATGGTTCCCAATCGGTTAAGTTTGTTGCATGACATTGGTTGTTGCTGATGTCATCCGATTTTCCTAATGATTCTGCGCTTTGCTTTCACCCTTGAGCGCATGGGTGAGCGCATTACACTTTAGAAGTTTCGGTTTGATCCCAAATGGTTTCTTGTGCTTGTTTCAACTCTTGTAGCATCAATGTTCGAAGTTCAGGAATGCCACGCCCATTGCTGCTGGATGTTGGGTGAGGTTTGAGCAATCCACCCATGGCATCACACATTTCTTTCAAGCGTATGGTGCGCTTGTTGCCAGTCAATTTATCGGCCTTGGTGGCAACGGGAATCCAGCGAATACCTGCTTCATTGAGCCATTCAATCAATTGTAAATCACTGTCTTTGGGACCATGGCGAATATCCAGAAGAAGCAATACCAATGCTGGTGCAGCATCGCCCCGTAAATAAAGTTCAATCAATTTCGCCCACTTTCGTTTTTCAGCCTTGGGTGCACGGGCATAACCATAACCAGGCAAATCAACAATCAATATTTGTTCATCGAGAGAAAAAAGATTGAGTAAGCGGGTGCAACCAGGTTTTTTGGATGTTTTGACCATGTTTTTTCGGTCAAACAAGGCATTCAGTAAGCTGGACTTTCCAACATTGGAATGTCCTGCAATGGCAATGGGTGGTAAATCAATGTTCGGAAAATCACGGGTATCAGATACAGATTGGATAAATTGAGTGTTGGGCCAATGAATGTTCATGCCTCAAAACTGCATAAGTTCATCACTTACACAATGAATGATATGATTTATTCGATTTATTTTTTTTCTAAACTATGGTTCTTTCATGGAAAAGAAGAAGATGTTTCACGTGAAACACCCCGATGGGGCTGTCGATGTTATTGTGGTCGGAGCAGGGCATGCAGGTTGTGAAGCTGCGGCTGCGGCTGCGCGACGCGGTGTAAAAGTACGTTTAATCACGCAGAATTTGGATACGATTGCAAAGATGTCCTGTAATCCCGCTATTGGCGGCATTGGCAAAAGTCACTTGGTCAAAGAAGTCGATGCTTTGGGTGGGTTGATGGGTATTTGTGCGGATGAGGCAGCGATTCAATATCGTGTACTCAACCAGCGCAAAGGGCCTGCGGTTCGCTCGACACGCGCGCAATGTGATCGCCGCACCTACCATGTAAGCATGCGCCGCCTTTTGGATATGCAAGATAATCTTGCCTTACATCAAGCCTCGATCAATGAATTGATGTTCAAAAATGGTGCAGTTGTGGGGGTGATTGATGAACTGGGTATGGAACATGATGCCGCCTGTGTGATTCTAACCACAGGAACTTTTTTGGGTGGCCTGATTCATATTGGTGATAAAAAGATTCAATCGGGTCGTTCAGGTGATGCGGGTATTTATGGTCTCACCGATGAGTTGTACCGTCAAAAGCTTCGTTTGGGGCGTTTGAAAACAGGTACACCACCGCGCTTGGATAAAAACAGCATTGCATGGCATGAGCTTGAAATGCAAGCAGGCGACTTGGACGCATTGCCCTTTGCTTCAATCCATAGCTGTGTCACCCAAGATCAAATTCCTTGTGCCATCACACGCACGACACGAGAAACCCACGATATTATTCGTGCCAATCTTGATCGTTCGCCGATGTATTCAGGGGATATTGAAAGCAAAGGTCCGCGTTATTGCCCAAGTATTGAAGATAAAGTGGTACGTTTTGCCGATAAAGACAGCCATCAAATTTTCTTAGAACCTGAAGGTAAAGATCACGCAGAAATATATCCCAATGGCATTTCAACATCCTTACCCATTGATGTGCAATGGAAGGTGGTGCGCTCGATTCCAGGGCTAGAAAAAGCGCTGATTATTCGCCCTGGTTATGCCATAGAATATGATTATGTGGATCCCACTGAACTGAAGCACACGCTGGAATGCAAGCGAGTACAAGGGTTATTTCATGCGGGGCAAATCAATGGTACAACAGGTTATGAAGAAGCTGCTGCACAAGGTTTGTTGGCAGGCATCAATGCCGCTGCCTTGGCGTGTGATTTAGAGACATGGGTGCCTGATCGCTCGGAAGCCTATATAGGCGTGATGGTCGATGATTTGGTGACAAAGGGAATTAGTGAGCCGTATCGTATGTTCACCTCAAGGGCAGAGTTTCGCTTGCATTTGCGTGAAGATAATGCGGATTTTCGTTTGGGCAGTGCTGCGATGACATTGGGTTTGTATAATGAACAGAGCATATTGCATTTTCAGCAACGGCAAACACGTGTGGAACGCGTCTTAAAACAGGCAAAAAGCATGATGATTGGCAGTGGCAAGGCATGGGCAGAAAGGTTGACGGCATTGTCATTGCCTGAAACGAAACAAGGTATTTTATTTTCGCCTTACTGCCATCGCCAAGATGTGGATTTGAATCGAGCCGTGCAGTTACTGGAGGGTTGTGATGATTTTACTCGCCAAGATTGGGCAAGCTTAAAGGCTGAGGTTCATTATGATGGTTATTTGGACAAACAAGAACTTGAGGTCAAACGTTTTCGAGATATGGAACATCGCCGTATCCCTGATGATTTGGATTACAGTTTGATTAAAGGCTTGAGTATGGAAGGGCAGCAAAAACTTGCCCATGCCAAGCCTGCCAACTTGGGACAAGCCTCCAGAGTTTCGGGTGTAACTCCTGCTGCCATGACAAGTTTGATGATATATTTACAATCAAAGGAGGCTTGATGGAACAGGAACGTTTAAATATTTATACTCAAGAAGTGTTGAAGTTCCGTAAAGCATTGAATTTAACCTCGATTTCTAAAGCATCGGTGTTTAATGAACGTTTTATTCAGCCTTCTGTTGCACTGGCTGATTGGATGCCCGATGAAGGACGCTTGCTTGATATTGGCAGTGGTATGGGTGTGCCTGGTATTCCATTGTTGATTGCTAAACCCCAGTTGTATGGTGTGCTGGTTGAGCGGCGTAAGAAACGTGCTGAATTTTTAAGACATCTGGGTCGTAAATTAAACCTCAATATGGATGTGTATGATGCAGACATCAATGATTTGTCCCACTTGGGCATTGATGTGTGTGTGGCTAGGGCTGTCACCAATATTGAAGGTTTGTTGTTGATGTGTTCTCGGCATGTGAATGCTGGGGCAATGGCGGTATTCCCTGTACCGCGTGAGCAGGCGGTAGTCGATGTCGAAGGCTGGCATATTGAAGCAGTGCATGATGTGGATGCGGTTGAATCACAACAAATTCAGTGTTACCGATGGGAGGGTGTTTCAACGTAAAACATGACAAGTTGAGGCGAGTTTTTGCCATTGCCAATCAAAAGGTTGGGGTAGGAGTCATCTTGTAAAAAAAATGGTTCAGATGCGTTGAAAATTCGTTACAGACGTGCGGAAGAACTCGATGGTGTACTGAAACGCTTGCGATCTTAGTGATCCTTGAAATAACGAAGGGCTGCGGCGACGGTGAGAAATGAGCCCAGTATGAGTATATGGGCTTGTGGTTTTTCAGATAAAATATGTGTGATCGCATCTTCTACAGCGTTGATGCAAAGGTCGCAGTGTTCCGATTTTCGGTCACTGATAAGTTGAGGGCTTAGTGGCTTTAATAAAGCGAAACAATCCTGCAAGCTACGGTCATCCCGCGTGTAAACGAGAATAGCATCCAAGGGCTGCTGCATGGTTTGTAACGATGGCAACAATGCTTCAATGGCATGACGATTGTGTGCTGCATCCAGCCATATATGAGCTTGTTGGTGTTGAATATGTTGTAAGCGTCCTGCAATGGAAGCTTGTCTGATACCTTTGGTGAAAGCCTTTAAATCACCGTTGATGACTTGATTCTGAAGTAGGGTTTGAATGGCTTGTTGTGCCAACCCTGCATTGATGGCTTGGTGCTTACCAGATAGGCGGAGTGTTTTTTCAAAGGCTTGAGAAAAAATAATGTTGGGGTATTTTTTATGTAAAAATATTTTTATTTCAATGGGTTGTTCAACACTGATGGCATAGGCACAGTCTTGGAAAATATATGATTTTTCATGTGCAATATCCATGATGGTTGAACCCAGCCATGCTTCATGGTCCAAGCCAATCGGAGTCAGTAACCCCATATCAGCGGGAACAGCAGTGGTGGCATCCAGCTTCGCCCCCACACCGGCCTCAAGAATTTCAATATCCACCCCTTGTTGGTTGAAATAAATGAGTGCCAAGGCTGTGGCAACTTCAAAATAAGAAGCGCCAACGGCTAAAGCTTGCGGCATGACTTGTTCCAATAACGTCAATAAATCATCATCCGAAATCGGCGTTTTCTGGATACGAATACGTTCATTGAAATTTAAAATATGTGGGGATGTGTACAGACCAACCTTAAAGCCCGAAGTTTGCAACGCATTCGCCAACATAAATGATGTGGAGCCTTTACCATTCGTTCCAGCCACACGCATACGTAACTTGGGCTGTTGAAGCTTAAAAGGTTCAAGCAATGCGTGCATGCGTGCATGACCAGGTAGATAATCACGGTCTGCCGATGGCTTTCCCAACTGCTCAAGCCAGATGTCAATTGTTTGTGGTTTCACCTGCTATTTATTGATAGGGACGGGCGGTTAAATGGGTTAAGAGTGTTTTCAGGTAAGCCCGTTGTTTGCGACGATCGACAATGCTATCAATCAAACCATGATCCAATAGAAATTCAGAACGCTGAAAACCTTCAGGCAAGGTTTCCCCCACGGTTTCTTGAATCACACGAGGCCCAGCAAAACCAATCAATGCATCGGGTTCAGCCAAAATAACATCGCCCAACCAGGCTACGGATGCCGACACACCACCCATGGTTGGATCGGTTAATAAACATATAAACGGTAGTTTGGCATCTTTTAAACGGTTGGCTGCTGCGGCTGTTTTTGCCATTTGCATCAACGATAAAAGACTTTCTTGCATACGTGCGCCCCCCGATGCTGTGATAAGTAAATAGGGGCATTGATGTTCCAGAGCATGTTCCATACCACGCACAATTTTTTCACCAACCACGGAGCCCATGCTTCCACCCATATATTTGAATTCAAATATAGAGACAGATGTTTGAATGTTTTCAATCATGCCCAAGTAATTACGCATGGCATCGTGCTTGCCAACTTTTTTATCGGCATCTTTCAGGCGATCCCTATAGCGTTTTAGATCTTTAAAATTGAGTGGGTCGGTCGAATGCAGTTGAGTATCCAGTTCTTGATAGCAGCTATCGTCAAATAAATAGTTGGCACGTTCCTCAGCACCAATGCGCAAGTGCTGAGAACAGCGTGGGCAGACCATGTTCGAGCGTTCTAGTTCTTTATTGTACAAGGTTTCAGAACATCCAGGGCATTTGACCCATAGACCTTCGGGTGTATTGCTTTCAGGCTTGGAAGATAACAATGATGTTGGGTTTTCAATCAGGCGTGTAATCCAGTTCATGGGGGGAGTCCTTACAGTAAGAATTCATCCACTTGCGTGAGCATGCGCAAGTGAGGAATGTTTTCTTTATCAATTTCTTTGCTCATAATGGCAAGTGTTTCGGGCTTCATATGGAATAGATAAATGGGAACTACGCCCAGTTTATTGAGTTTTTTGAGGTCTTGTGCCATTTGCTTGGGGGTCATGTGACCACTGATATTGGCTAAAAATTCATAATCATTGGGGAATGAACAATCAATGATGAGTCCACATAGGTTGGGTTGGGCATTGGCAACTTTCCAAATAGCATCGCTCACGCCTGTATCAGCAGAGTAGATAAATTGTTTGCCATCTTGATCCAGTAAAAAACCTGTGCATGGCACGGGGTGATTCATGGGGATGGGCGTAATACTTAAACCATCAATAACAGAGGCTTGGTAGTTTTCAATCGCTTGTAGTTTAAGGATGGGGTCTTCAGAATTTGGAATCAT
>NVWS02000105.1 GCA_002746295.2 Zetaproteobacteria bacterium | reverse complement strand
GGATTTTTATGATATGAAGGGTACTGTGGAAACATGGTTGTCAGCACGCGGTTTGACCGCACGTTTTATCACCGATGATGAAGTGTTGGGTTTGCAAGCCGGCCAAACAGCAAAAATTCTGGTGGGTAAAACTGTTTTGGGTCATGTTGGTAAAGTCGATGGTGATTTGGCAGCGTCTTTTGACTTGGATAAGGCGGTGTTTGTGGCATCATTAAACTTGGATCTGTTGCCCAAGGCAAAGTCAGCGAAGTTTGTTGCATTGGCTGAATTTCCAGCTGTAGAACGTGACTTGGTGTTCTTGTTTGATCAAAAAATACATGCCGATGATGTGTTGCAAGCAGTACGTAAGCCAGCAGGCTCATTGTTGATGGGTGTGTATGTTTTTGATCGCTATGATGGGCAAGGTGTTCCTGAAGACCAAGTCAGTCTTGGGCTTCGGATGCGTTTGCAACACCCCAAACGTACATTAACCCAAGAGGATTCGGATCAGGTGATGCAAGCGGTGATTGAAACGATGCAAACACGCTTTGGAGCGGTGCTTCGGGGTTAATATGCTAGGTTTGACTTGGCTTCTGACATTGCATATTGGCTTTGTGAGCATGATGACAAGCGTTTTTTTGTGGCGTTTTTTCTATGTGTGGCAAGGGCATGTGATTCCTTATACTTGGCTTAAACGTGGCCTGCCCGATGTCATTGATGTTGGCGTGTTACTGTCAGGTGTTAGCTTGGCGGTGCATTTCTCCATTACCCCTTGGGATGATGCGTGGTTTGCGATGAAGTTGTTGCTAGTCTTGCTATATATTGCGATGGGATTTGTATGCTTTTCGGCGCGTTTTTCTTTGTCAACGAAGCGTATGGGTGGTGTGGCAGCGATGGCTTTATTACTGGTCATTGTATGGCTGGTTATAACAAAAAATATAAGCTTTGTTTGACGGTATGTAGGCAAAGCAGGAGTGATTGATGTCTGAATTTCCTGAAAAAACATGTGATATTTCTCGTTTGGTGAGTCATCCGAAATTGGTGGCGGCGACATTGGCGGGTAAAAAAACACAGCAACGCCGTGATGGTGTCTATGCCTATCCGAATGAAACCTTTGATTTAGAAGGTGTTACCTTTGTGGTGACAGGCTTAAAGCAGGAACGCTTGGGTGATATGACTGAAGAAGATGTGCAAGCGGAGGGTTACCCGTCCTTGGCGATGTACAAAGATTTGATTTTAAGAATGCACAAAGATATGACATGGAATGATGATGATTTGGTTTGGGTGCATAGCTTCCAGCGTCAAGCTTAATTTTTTATGGCGAAATCGCTGTTTGTCTGTCAAAGCTGTGGTGCTGAGCATCGCAAATGGGCTGGTCATGCCCTGATTGTCGTGAATGGAACTCAATGACTGAACAAGTCATTGAAAGCACCATGCGGGTGGGCAAAGCATCCAAGTCTATGGCAACAACAGCGATTCCCGATATTACCATGCACAAAACAGCGCGTCGATCCACAGATATTGATGAGTTAAACGGTGTGTTGGGTGGTGGTTTGCTACCTGGGTCTGCCATTATCAGGGCATGATGTGAATGTTATTGGTGGCATAAAAATCAATGAGCCATCGGCAGATTTAGTAGTCTTATTGGCGGTTATCAGCCTATCAAGATTGCGCCTTACCACAGGATATGATGGTCTTTGGGGGAAGTCGGTTTGACAGGAGAAAATCGCCCTGTAGCTAGCCCTGAAAATCGTGCGCGTGAAGCGGAAAATCTTGGTTTTAGACAGATGCTGATGGCACATGAAAATCATGTAAGAGTGCGAGAGGCAAAGCTTGCTGTTACGCTTCGCGAACATGCGATTGAGCCAAGTCTGATACCTGTGAAGCACTTGTCGTGCTGCTCAAATGCCATGAACATAAATGCGGTATCCTAGGTGATATGTTGTGAACTTTTTTGATTATATTCTGATTGGTTTGGTTGGGCTATCCATGGTTCTCTCGCTTTGGCGTGGGTTTATACGTGAAATGATTTCATTGATTGGCTTGGTTGCGGCCTTTTTATTGGCGAGTCGGACTTCGGGTTATGCGGGTGATTTCTTAAGTCAGTGGCTGCCGAATAGTACCATGGCAGATATGGCAGGTTTTGTTTTGGTTTTTGTACTGGTGATGTTGGCGGTGGGTATTGTCGGTGTGATTGTACGAAAAATCATTGATATGGCGGACTTAACAGCAACGGATCGTACTTTGGGCGTGTTTTTTGGTGTGGCGCGTGGTTTTTTATTGATTGCGGTTTCATTTCTTATTTATACATCTTACAGTTCGGCAAAGCCAGATTGGTTGAAGCAAAGCCTGCTTGCGCCCTATGCCGTGCAAATGGGCGATTTATTGGGGCAAGTGATTCCCAAAGAATATCCATTTTCAAGAGCTGGCGGCGCAAAATTGCGATCGCCTCAATTATCCAAGGTGATTCATTCCATCCAAGACATGTCAACGGGTGATAAAGAATCCATCAAAGATATTATCCAACAACATACCAAGTGAGAATATTATGAGCCATGCTATAAACGATGTTGAAGACGACCATTTCCATGATGAATGCGGCGTTTTCGGTATTTTTAATTGCCCTGAAGCTGCCAATCAAACCTACTTAGGGCTTTATGCACAGCAACATCGTGGGCAGGAATCTGCGGGGATTGTCAGTACCGATGGACACACATTCAACAGTCACCGAGGCATGGGTTTGGTGGCGGATGTATTTCAGAAAAGTGATATTGAATGTTTGTCAGGGCATGCTGCGATTGGTCATGTCCGCTATTCCACATCGGGTGAGTCAGGGCTGAGAAATTGCCAACCTTTTACCTTTGAATATGTGCATGGTGGTATTGCCATGTGTCACAATGGTAATATTGTCAATGCACCTGAAGTTCGTAAAGAGTTGGAGCAAGAAGGGGCTGTATTTCAATCGACCTCTGATACAGAAGTCTTGATGCATTTGGTATCACGCAGCAAAGGTGAACGCATGCGTGATCGTGTGGGTGAGGCTGTACGACGCTTGAAAGGTGGTTACTCGCTTTTGGTATTGGTGGAAGATCGCATGGTGGGTGTGCGTGATCGGAATGGCTTGCGCCCCTTGGTGTTGGGTAAACTCAACGATGCTTGGGTATTGGCATCGGAAACCTGTGCATTTGATTTGGTGGGGGCAGAGTTTGTTCGTGATGTGAAAGCGGGTGAAATGGTCATTATTGAGGAAGGCAAGCTGGAAACCATGATGCCATTTGAATCGACCGACCCTAAATTTTGTGTGTTTGAATATGTGTATTTTGCCCGTCCAGATTCCACCTTAGAAGGCGTGAATGTGTATGATGCACGTTATAAAATAGGCGTTGAATTGGGCAAAGAATCGCCTGTCGATGCAGATTTGGTGGTGCCAGTGCCTGATTCGGGTGTGCCGCCTGCGATGGGTTATGCGGAAGCGACAGGCATTCCCTTTCAATTGGGCTTGATTCGTAACCACTATATTGGTCGTACATTTATTGAACCCCAACAATCCATTCGCAACTTTGGTGTGCGCTTAAAATTGAATCCCAACCGAGATATGATTAAGGGAAAACGTGTGATTTTGGTGGATGATTCGATTGTACGTGGCACAACGAGCCGTAAAATTGTGGAAATGATGCGCGCAGCAGGTGCGGCAGAAGTCCACATGCGTATTTCTAGTCCACCCACCAAACATTCTTGTTTTTATGGTGTGGATACCCCCAATGCAGAAGATTTGATGGCGAACCAAATGACCTTGGATGAGATGTGTTCAGCTATTCAGGCGGATTCCTTGGCGTTTGTATCGTTTGACGGTATGTATCGAGCGGTGGGCAAGCCTCAAAGTCAGCATTGTGATGCTTGTTTTTCAGGGGAATACCCCGTGAAAATTGATAAGACTCATTCACCCCAACTTTCTTTGCTGCGTTTCTTTAGTCGTAAACCTTGATATTTGCAGTTCTAGGATGAAAATTGCAGTTTGAATTTGTATGATTAGAGTGCGCGGCTGTTTTTTGGGCATAGGTCAATGAGAGGGAAAAAATGGCATTAACAAAAGAAGAACTTCAAGCATTTGAAAAGCAGTTGTGCGACTGGCGCGACGAACTGGAAAATGCACAAAGTGAAAGTATGCATGCGATGCATGAAACAGAGGGGACGGCATATCCTGACCCAACAGATCAAGCTAGTATTGAAACAGATCGTAACTTTAATTTACGTATTCAAGATCGTGAACGTCGTTTGATTCGTAAAATTGAGAAAACCATTCTTCGCTTGCGTGAAGGTGAGTTTGGTTTATGTGAAGGATGTGGTGGTGATATTTCTATCAAACGCTTGCAAGCACGCCCTGTGACGACACTTTGCATTGAATGTAAACATGAGCAAGAACAGGAAGAACGTACTCATATTTCATAAGCTGTACGTTAAAGCGTGTGTTGAAGGTGGTGGCTTGCCAATACTACAAGCTCGTTGATAAGATCAACATCAGCTTCGGGCTCTAAATCTTTGGGCGTGCCTTTGCGCCCAGTTGGATGAACTTGCATGCCACCATTGGACTTGGATAATTCTGACTCACCACCACAATGACGGCAAAAGACATGATTTCCATGTTGATGTTGGCGGGTGATGACAATGGTGGGACCACATATTGGGCAGGTTTGTAAGGGAATGCCTGATTCGCTGTGCCCAACAATATGTTGTAATGCGCCGCATTCCCCCAATGAAATCCATAATGTGGCGAGGTGGGCATCAAATTGCTTGCCTTTTTCGGCTTCCCTTTTAAGACGGGACAAAATAAATGACTAACCGCTCGCAACTGTGCATCATCTATTAATGACAAAAAAAACAGAACAACTCACAGTATACGAGCAGCTAGCCGAGCGACCCTAGCAATCAGC
>NVWS02000104.1 GCA_002746295.2 Zetaproteobacteria bacterium | reverse complement strand
GCGTCCGTGGTAGAATTCATCAACCATGCGGGCTAGCGTGCTGCGCCTTGTATTTGGAGGTTTGTTTTTATGGATTCACGTATTCTTGGCGAAGCACTGACATTTGATGATGTATTGCTGGTGCCACAAGCGAGTTCAGTGGTACCCAAAAGTGCCAACACATCGGCTCAACTCACCAAAAAAATTCGTTTGAATATTCCCGTTCTTTCAGCTGCGATGGATACTGTATCGGAATCTTCGACTGCCATTTGCTTGGCGCAAGAAGGTGGTTTGGGGGTTATTCATAAAAACCTCACACATGCTCAGCAAGCGGCAGAAGTGCGTAAAGTGAAGCGTTACGAAGCGGGTGTGGTGCAGGATCCTTTGACTGTGACCGAGGATATGTCTTTGGCAGATGTGCAAGCTTTGGCAGCGCAACATGGTTTTTCAGGTTTTCCTGTTTTGGATGCAGCGGGCAAGGTTTGTGGCATCGTCACCAACCGTGATATGCGTTTTGAAACCAATGCGGCTAAGCCCGTGCGGGATATGATGACAGCCCTATCGGATGTGGTGAGTGTGGCACCTGCAACCGATTTGGAAACATGCAAAACCTTGTTTTGTGAACACCGTATTGAAAAATTACCTGTGATTGATGAGAATGGATGTTTGCAGGGTATGGTCACTGTGCGTGATATTGAAAAAGCATCGGCGCACCCAAATGCCGTGCGGGATGATTTGGGGCGTTTGCTTGTTGGCGCAGCCATTGGTGTCGGCGGAAAAGAAATGCAACGCTTTGAAGCATTGTTTGCAGAAGGTGTGGATGTCGTGGTGGTGGATACTGCACACGGTCATTCGGCAGGTGTGATTGAGCAAGTTCGTGAAATTAAAGAAAAATACGGCGATAATATTCAAGTCATTGGTGGCAATATTGCCACACCTGAAGCCGTGCGTGATTTGATTGCAGCGGGTGCTGATGCGGTGAAAGTGGGCATTGGACCGGGTTCGATTTGTACCACGCGTATTGTGGCGGGTGTGGGTGTGCCACAATTGACTGCGGTGATGCAGTGTGCGGATGCTGGTCGTGAACTTGGTGTACCTGTGATTGCCGATGGTGGCATTAAATTTTCAGGTGATTTTGCCAAAGCCATGGCAGCAGGGGCAAGCACATGCATGTTTGGATCTATGTTCGCAGGCACGGATGAAGCACCCGGTGAAAAAATTCTATATCAGGGTCGTACTTATAAAGCATATCGTGGTATGGGCTCGATTGGTGCCATGCAAAAAGGCAGTAAAGATCGTTACTTTCAAGGTGATGTCGATGAAGCCATGAAACTGGTGCCTGAAGGCATTGAAGGGCGAGTGGCATACAAAGGCTCATTGTCTGATATTTTACATCAATTGATGGGCGGTTTGCGTGCATCCATGGGTTATATTGGTGCTGAATCCATTGAAGCGATGCATAGCCGTGCCAAGTTTGTGAAAATTACAGGCGCAGGTTTGAGTGAATCCCATGTGCATGATGTCACGATGACTGAAGAAGCGCCGAATTACCGTTTAAACTCTTAATTTTTTTACCACAGAGACACAGAGACACAGAGTGTGGTGTTTTTGACACTGTGAGTATGGTGACTATATAATGGATAAAATATTAATTCTTGATTTTGGTTCGCAATATACGCAATTGATTGCACGGCGTGTGCGCGAAGCTAAGGTGTTTAGTGAGCTGCATCCTTGGGATATGTCGGAAGATGCGGTTCGTGCGTTTGCACCATCGGGTATCATCCTTTCGGGTGGCCCGAACTCTGTCTATGAGGATGAAACGCCGAAAGCACCGCAAGTGGTGTTTGAACTGGGCGTGCCTGTGTTGGGTATTTGCTATGGTATGCAAACCATGGCGACACAATTGGGCGGCAGTGTTGAAACAGGTCTTATGCGCGAGTTTGGCTATGCTGAAATGATTAGTAGTGGTGATTCACCATTGTTACGGGGCATTGAAGATAAAGAAAATGGCGTGCTTGATGTATGGATGTCGCATGGTGATAAGGTCACAGGCTTACCCGAAGGCTTCCGCGTATTGTGTAGCAATGATTCAACACCCATTGCAGGTATGGCAGATGAAATACGTCATTTTTATGCCGTGCAATTTCACCCAGAAGTAACCCACACCAAGCAGGGTAAGGCAATATTGAGCCGTTTCCTGCATGAGATTTGTGGTTGCGGTGAATCATGGACGATGCCCAATTATATTGATGAAGCCGTCGTGCATATTCGTGAAAAAGTGGGTGATGAAGAGGTTATTCTTGGGCTTTCAGGTGGTGTGGATTCATCGGTGGCAGCAGCTTTGTTGCATCGGGCTATTGGCACGCGATTGACCTGCGTGTTTGTAGATAATGGTTTGTTACGCTTGAATGAAGGTGCAGAAGTGATGAAGACCTTCGCTGACCATTTGGGTGTGAAAGTGATTCATGTGGATGCTTCTGATGTGTTTCTTGGGCATTTGGCTGGCATTACAGATCCTGAACAAAAACGTAAAATTATTGGTCGTGAATTTGTCGAAGTATTTCAACAAGAATCTGCCAAATTACCACAAGCCAAGTGGTTGGCACAAGGCACGATTTATCCCGATGTGATTGAATCGGCAGGCGGAAAAAATGGCAAAGCCAAGACCATCAAGAGCCATCATAATGTCGGTGGCTTGCCCGACACATTGCATTTGAAATTACTTGAGCCATTGCGTGAATTATTCAAAGATGAAGTGCGTGAGTTGGGTGTCGCATTGGGTTTAGCACCTGAAATGGTCTATCGACACCCGTTCCCAGGTCCTGGTTTGGGCGTTCGTATTTTGGGTGAAGTGAAAAAAGAATATGCTGATTTATTGCGTCGCGCTGATGCAATTTTTATTGAAGAGTTGCGGGCATCGGGTTGGTATGAAAAAACATCGCAAGCCTTTGTGGTATTTTTACCCGTGAAGTCGGTGGGTGTGATGGGGGATGGACGAACGTATGAATGGGTTGTAGCACTTCGCGCCGTTCAAACAGAAGATTTTATGACGGCGCACTGGGCTGAATTGCCACATGCTTTGTTGGGCAAGGTTTCCAACCGTATTATCAATGAAGTGCGTGGTATCAATCGGGTTGTTTATGATGTATCGGGTAAACCACCAGCGACCATAGAGTGGGAATAAATTGAATCAAAATAGGAGTCTATCTATGAAGAAAAGTATGATTGCAGCTACAGCTGCAGCGCTTGCACTTACAATGTTGGCAACGGCATGTTCCAATGATAAAGATGATGCCAAAGAAACAGCTAAGGTTACTCATGAAACAGCAGAACAGATGGCTGGAAAAACAGAAAACAGCACGGGAACATGGAAATCAGAAAATGCTAAGCTAAGTTATGCGATTGGACTTGATGTGGGTAACTCATTAAAAACATTGGGAACTGATATTGATCGCGATACATTTATGGAAGCTTTGAATGCACAACTGGATGGTAAAACCGCCCGTTTAGATGTAGCCGAAGCAGCAAAAGTAAAACAAATATTTTTTCAGAAACGTGCGGCAAAACAAGTCGAAGAACGTAAGGCAAAAGCAGCAGATAATAAAGCCGCCGGTGAGAAGTTCTTGGCTGAAAATGCCAAGAAAGAAGGCGTGAAAGTGACTGCAAGCGGCTTGCAATATGAAGTGTTGAAAATGGGTGATGGACCTAAGCCTGTGGCAACCGATAAAGTGAAGGTTCATTATCGTGGAGAGTTGTTGGATGGCACTGTATTTGATTCATCCTACAAACGTGGACAACCCATTTCATTCCCATTGAATGGCGTGATCAAAGGTTGGACAGAAGGCGTACAATTGATGCCTGTGGGTTCCAAGTTTAAATTTTATATTCCTTCATCTTTGGCTTATGGTGCGAATGGAGCGGGCAAAGCGATTGGCCCCGATTCGACATTGATTTTTGAAGTGGAATTGTTGGCGATTGAAACACCCAAAGCCAAACCTGCGAAGTAACACAGCGTAGTTTGAAGAAAGGGGGGGAGGGCAATTCTATAGTCGTTTAAGTATGAATACTACATTATACTGTCGTCACCCTCGAATGCTTTTATCGAGGGTCTATGGATAGATTCCCGATAAAATATTTCGGGAATGACGGTGCTTTAATACTTGAATCACTAT
>NVWS02000103.1 GCA_002746295.2 Zetaproteobacteria bacterium | reverse complement strand
TGACCCACGAAGCTTCATCTGATACGGTAATATTTTGGACACATGATGGGCCTTTATTATCTTACTTGGGTGTTCAAGCTCACCAAGCACGTTTTAAACCTGCCTTTTATCATCATCAAGACTTGTTGGACGAAGTTGATGCCATTAAAGACATCGCTATTCAAGAAAATCGGAACCGTGCAGGCATTATTTTAGGCAACCTTGATTGTGTTGCGACCAAAAGCCTCACGCATGATATGTGGTCTTTGTTGAATGTTCTTCCCAAACACTGTGTTCAAAAAGCGCATCGCCATAATTCTGTAGCATTGGATTTGGCTATTTCAGCGGCTGAACATACTTATACATTGATGGGTAAAAAAGTTGATAAGCAAGGTAATATTATTGATCCAATTCGCGCCAATTGGGTATCCAATTCGGTATTTATTACACCTCCAGGTTGGTGGCACTCCCATCATAATGAATCGGATCAGGATGCCTATGTGTTTCCAGTTCAAGATGCAGGTTTACATACCTATGCTCGGACCTTGGATATTCAATTTGTAGGTTAAATTATTGGGTAGTGGGTCAAATCTGACGAAAATGTTGACGCGAAGACTCTCCCGCTGAGCGGGAGAACCTATTTATACGTGCTCTTGCATATTAAAATATACTATCTCACCCGTTCAAAACTACAAAATTTCCATCTTAAATTCTCATTGGCATAACAATATATTTTTCACCATCTTGACCCACAGGTGATAAAAGAATGGAGGATAGTTCATCGCGGTAATTAATACTAATTTCTTCTGAACCCAATACATTCAATACATCTCTTAAATAACGTCCATTAAATCCGATACTCATTTCAACTTCAGAACCTTTGGCTTCAACAAACTCTTCAGATTGTTCTTGTTCATTGTTGTGTGCAGAAATATGTAAGCCTTCTTGGGTAAATTGA
Source organism: Zetaproteobacteria bacterium (assembly GCA_002746295.2). Lineage (GTDB taxonomy): Bacteria > Pseudomonadota > Zetaproteobacteria > Mariprofundales > Mariprofundaceae. The sequence goes on along the minus strand of NVWS02000103.1, from coordinate 22,542 downwards.
ATACACAAATCATGGGTTATTTCATTGGCAACAATCATACAACGACGTAAGGCTTTATCCAAATTCTTACAGTTCACATTCACTTCATAAGGATGACCTGTTGGAATCACATCTTGATAGGGAGGAAAGGTTCCATCAATGACCTTACTGATCAAAGTATAGCCACCACACTGCAAACGGACTTGACGTTTACTCAAACCAATTTCAATCAAACCACCTTGTTCTTCTGCTATTTTTTTCATTTCAATGACTGTTTTACTCGGTACAATGGTATGAATATCTTGACTTAAATGTTCCATAACGATTTGAATCAAATTTAAACGATGCGTATCCGTTGAAATCATACGAAAACCTACATTGGCTTGGGTTTCAAACAAACCACCTGTTAAGTATTTGCGCGTTTCATCATGGGACATGGCAAAGGCTGTTGATTGAATCATTTTGGACAAAACTTTTTGTTCAATTTCAAAACGCATATCTGTTTCATTATGGGGCATACCAGGAAAATCTGTACAGGGCATGGTCACCAATCGAAAACGTGAACGACCACTTTTAATCATCAAAAAATCATCTTGTAAATGAAGTTCAACTGGTTTATCTGAATCCAACTCCTTAATGATTTCAAAGGCTTTTTGAGCAGAGACTGTAATTGCACCTTCCTCCAAAACCTCGGCTTCTTGAATAGCAGAAATGGCCATTTGTAAATCAGTACCAATGACTTCCAATTGATTGGGTAATGCTTTAAAACATATATTACATAAAATGGGTTTGGTATTCTTTTTTTCAACGATACTTTGGCAACGTTGAACTTGTTTTAACAACAAAGATTGTGAAATAATCAGCTTCATACTGACTCCTTTATAGACTTAAGTTAAAAAATATAGTCATCTTAGTAGGGGCTGTGGATAACTGTATAGTTTTAAAACAATATATTTTTCAATGATTTACTATCATATATGATGTATAAAATCATGTGGATAAGATGTGTATAAATTGTGTGTAATTCAAGGTTTCACTGCTTTAAGATACAAAATATATCTTATCCACAAATGATTCACAGCTTACTCATAACTTCTTAACTATATTATACACAGCTTCTATTTAGTTTTTTAAACTTGTTAATAAATGTTCAACCTCATCTTGAAATATAGGTTCATCCTGACATTTTTTATTGATTTTTCGATGCGCATAAAGAATAGTGGTGTGATCACGATGACCAAATTGGACACCAATTTCAGGCAAGGATAGCTGGGTCAATTCTTTACTGATGTACATCGCAACTTGTCGAGGAAAAGCTAGGTTACGATTACGTTTTGCGGAACGCATTTCTTTGACTAAAATACCATAATATTCAGCCACTTTTTTTTGAATATCATCAACATTAACACTACGAACAGTAACTTTAAGTTGTTCCCTTAAAACACTTCTTGCCATATCGACATCAATTTTCTTTTTTGTAAAATGAGAATAGGCAGTGAGGCGGGTGAGTGCACCTTCAAGTTCACGAACATTATTATCAATGCGTGATGCTAACAAATAAGCCACATCTTGATTCAGTGTGATGCCTGCTAAAGCCGACTTGTTGGCTAAAATTGCCAAACGTGTTTCAAGGTTGGGTGGTTGAATATCAGCAACCAAACCCCAATTAAATCGAGAACGTAAACGTTCTTCTAAATGACTCATATTATGGGGGTTACGGTCAGATACCAAAATAATTTGTTTGTGAATTTCATGTAATGCATTGAAAGTATGGAAGAATTCTTCTTGGGTACTCACCTTACCCGCAATAAATTGGACATCATCGACAATCAATACGTCAACCTTACGATAATTTTTACGAAATTGATCGGTTGAACGGTCACCAATGGCCTTAATAAGTTCATTGGTGAAACGCTCACCTGTTCGATAGGCAATTTTAATACCCGATTTTTGACGTAAATGATTGGCAATGGCATGAATCAGGTGGGTTTTTCCAAGGCCAACACCACCATGTAAATATAAGGGGTTATAACTTTCCCCCGGTTGATCGGCAACAGCATGGCAAGCGGCGTAAGCAAATTCATTGCTTGAGCCAATGACAAAATTATCGAATGTAAAACGTGGATCGATGTGTCCATCAATTTCGGAAGGAATATGGTTAGAAGTTTGTTCTTTGTTGTTCTCAACCGTGGTGGGTTCATCGGTATTGATTTGATATTGAATTTGAACATTGGCTTTTAAAGTATCTTGAATGACCCCCTTGATTTCTTTACCACAATGGGCTTCTAAACCATCGAGGAAGAATCGACTGGGACCAAAAAGTTTTATTGTATTGCCCACCATTTGGGTGTGAAGCGGGTAAATCCAAGCATCAAAAGTTTGGCTTGGGAGTTTAAATTGTAATTGTTGGGTGATGTGATCCCACTGCTTTTTCCATTCATTATGACTCATAAGCTGGATGATACATAGAGAAAAAAGCATATCTATATGATACGCAGATGTATGGACTGATTTATCAAGAATGCATATTTTTATTGACATCAAATGGCTAATTTTTACCATTCGCGACCTTTTTGATGGAATGTAGGAGAACACTATGAGCTTTACATATAAACCCAGTCGTATTCGTCGTGCCCGTAAACATGGTTTCCGTGGTCGTATGGCAACCCGTTCAGGACGTGCATTGATTAACCGTCGTCGTGCTAAAGGTCGTAAGAGCCTTTCTGCCTGAATCAGAAGTTTTCTTCTGAGTTTCGTCTTCGTTCCCGGCAAGATTTTGCCGGAATGAAGAAAGGGCGACGATTCCAATGGCATGGGCTGCGATGTGTTGTCATCGCTAATGGCATGGTACACGCTCGCGTTGGTTTTGCAGTGTCTACAAAATATGGAAATTCTGCACAACGTCATCGTTTAAAGCGTGTGTTTCGAGAAGTTTTTCGTACACATAAAATCAAGTTAGAACCTTTGGATATTTTAATGATTCCCTCACGCAGCTTCGATTCAAAAGCCAATATCTATCAAGATGTTACGGATATATTGAATCAAGTGTTGCGTCGGTATCAAGCATGAAAATGATGCAACGCATATGGCTTTTACCTGTTTATGCGTATCGTTATGGCATTTCGCCTTTTCTAACTTCCCGTTGTATTTATATTCCTACATGCTCGTCATATATGATTGAAGCCATTGAGAAACATGGTGTTACATCGGGCAGCTTTTTAGGTGTGAAACGTCTCTGTCGTTGTCACCCTTGGTCGGAAGGATGTTATGATCCCGTACCCGAACATTTTTCTTTAACCTCTCGTTTCAAAAAGTAAGGAGTTTTTTTATGGAACAACGCAATATGTTTTTGGCTTTTGCCTTATCCATCGCTGTTTTGGTGGGCTGGAGCTATATTTTTCCTAGTCCTAATACTGAGGTAAAGACGGGTGTTGAAACCTCAACCCAAGCCCTAAAACAAGAGCAAGTGACAGCTTCTGAACATACGCCAGCACCTGAATTGCGTCCCATGGGCGTGGATGTCAGTTCGGTAGAAAGTATTCCCAACCCATTGGAAGAAAAGAGCAAAAAAGTTTTTTATCTAGCTAACAACCTTTTGCGTTTGGGTATGGATGATCGTGGCTGGTTGACCGAAGGCGAGTTGCTAAATTACACTGAAAGCATTGAACCTGATTCCGATTATATTCATATTTTAAGTACAGGAAAAGGGCATAATGTTTATGTCAATTCGGGGGTTCTGGGTCATCAACGTGCGACACCTTTTGTGTTGAATAACGCACTTTCAGATCGTCAGCATAAAGTTTTTACGGCGACTTTGAAGAGCGGTGTGGTCTGGCAACGTACATTAAGTTTAAAGCCTGATTCATACATTATTCATGTTGAAGATCGCATTATAAAAGGTGCGGGGTTGAAAATGTTCCGCCAAGTGGTGGAGCGAAATCCTGATAAAACAAAAGATACATTTTATGAACACATGGGCGCAACAGGTCTTTTAAGCAGCGTCTTGCAAGAACCCAGTTATGATGACTTGGATGAAACACCCGTGAAAATGAGTGCAACAGGTGGTTGGACAGGTATCATGGATCGTTATTTTTTAACGGCACTGGTATCACAACAAAATGTGGGTTATCGTTATTATTATAAAGGTGATGGTCGTTCCTATCAAGCAGGTGTTCTTGATGATGGTGTGTTGGATCAAGGTGATGCTTTGTTTGTTTCTGATATTTATATGGGACCAAAATCCATTGCTGTGATGAAACCGTTGAACCTTGGTTTGGAACGCAGTGTTGATTTTGGTATCTTCTCATTTATCGCCAAACCCATGCATCACTTTATGATGTGGATTGATGGTTTTGTGCATAACTTTGGTTGGAGTATTATTTTATTGGTGGTTTGTATCAAGTTGATCTTATTTTACCCATCACATAAAGCTTATGTTTCGATGGCGGGTATGCGAAAAATTCAACCTGATATGGTGCGTTTAAAAGAACTTTATGGTGAAGATCGTCAAAAGATGGGTCAGGAAATGATGAAGTTGTACAAAAAGAATAAGGTGAATCCACTGGGTGGATGCTTACCTATTCTGATTCAAATTCCAATTTTCTTTTCACTTTATAAAGTCTTATTGATGTCAATTGAAATGCGTCAAGCACCATTTATTGGTTGGATTCATGATTTATCGGTGCAAGATCCTTATTTTATCTTACCTGTAGTCATGGGTATTTCGATGTACATTCAACAAAAACTTAACCCTCAACCCACCGATCCCATGCAAGCAAAAATCATGCAGTTTTTACCGCCAGTCTTCACAGTTATGTTTTTGTTCTTCCCCGCAGGTTTGGTGTTGTACTGGGTTATCAATAACACCTTAACTATTTTACAGCAATATTATGTGATGAAGAAATTAAAGGCGATTTAAACCTTGTTGGAAAGCACTACGATTGCTGCCATTGCCACCCCTTTGGGGCGTGGTGGCATTGGTATGATTCGTTTATCGGGCTCAGAAGCATTAACGATTGCTAAAAAACTATCATCGCGTGAGGTTATTAAACCTCGGTTTGCTCATCTTTGTGCTTGGAAAGATGCCGCAGGTGAGGTGATTGACTCAGGTATTTTACTCTATTTCCCCAATCCTGCTTCTTATACAGGTGAGGATGTGGTGGAGTTACAAGGGCATGGTAGCCCTGTGTTGTTGCATGCTTTATTGCAGCGTTGCTTTGCTTTGGGAGCCGTAGCTGCTGAACCAGGTGAATTTACCCGTCGAGCTGTTGAGCAGGGTCGTATGGATTTATCACAAGCAGAAGCGGTGATTGCTTGTATTGATGCAGCGACTGAACGTGCTGCCAAGCAAGCCCTGCGTCATTTATCGGGCGAATTTGGTTTAAAAATTGAAGCCTTGATGGGTCGTTTAACAGGTATTGTAGCGCATGTAGAAGCTTGTTTGGATTTTCCTGAAGAAGAAATACCCGATTTATTTTTACATGATTTACAAGAACAACTTCAACAGGAATTGCTTCAACCGATGCAGAAGATGTTGCTATCCTCAACCTTTGGTGAGCGCCTTTTTTCAGGTGTGACCATTGCGATTGTAGGTGCGCCCAATGTGGGTAAATCTAGTTTACTCAATGCTTTATCAGGTCGTGACCGTGCGATTGTGAGTGATATTGCAGGTACCACACGTGATGTTTTAGAAATTGATTTTGAAGTTCAAGGTATTCCAATTCGCTTAGTAGATACGGCAGGTATGCGAGAAACCACGGATAGCATTGAGAAAGAAGGGGTTCGCCGTGCCAAGCAAGCCGCAGACCTTGCGGATGTGGTTATCTTTCTGGTTGATGCTTCAGATAAAAGGACATGGCATTATGATGCTCATTATGATATTAGGCTTATCAATAAATCGGATTTATTTCAAAAAATACCCGATGATATTAAAAATGATCGATGTGTTAGTGCTACAACAGGACAAGGTATTGCTGATTTTATGGTATATTTGGGTGAATATTTGGGTGCATCGGATACCAGTGGTGAAGATGTTTTTATCACCAGTGCGCGACACCGCCAAGCCATTCAAACATCAGAACAACTTATTTTGAAAACGCTGCCGATGTTGTTGTCCGAAGAACAACTGGATTTGGCAGCCCTATCTTTGCGACAAGCTTGGACATCTTTGGGCGCAATTCTTGGTATTGGTGATGTGGAACATATTTTGGATCGTGTTTTTTCTGAATTTTGTATTGGTAAATAAACACGTTTAAAACTTGTATGAAAGCGGCTTCATGTTCATACTGCCCATTCCATTTTTTTATTGACATCAATAGGAGGGGATATGTCTCATAAACATCCAGTCATTTCTGTAACCGGTTCATCTGGTGCAGGTACAAGTACAGCCAAAGTGGCGTTGGAACACATTTTTCGTCGTGAAAATATCACACCAGCCATTGTTGAAGGAGATTGCTTTCATAAATTTGGTCGTATTGAATTTAAAGAAAAGGCCAAAGAGTTTGAAGCAGCAGGCAAGCGTTTAAGCCACTTTTCTGATGAAGCCAACCTATTTGGTAAAATTGCTGAATTATTCAACTCTTACCAACAAACAGGACTAGGTAAAGCTCGTACCTATGTTCATGATGATGAAGAAGCCAAAATCTATGGTGTTGATTCTGGTAAATTTACAGAATGGCATGATATTGGTGAAGGCTCCGATTTGTTGTTTTATGAAGGTCTGCATGGTGGTGTAGAAGAAGTTCGTCCTTACACTGATTTGATGATGGGTATTGTACCTGTGGTCAACTTAGAATGGATTCAAAAAGTTCATCGGGATACGGCCATGCGTGGCTACTCTGCTGAAGCCGTGGTGGAAAATATTCTGTCTCGTATGCATGATTATGTACATTTCATTACACCACAATTCACACACACGGATATTAACTTTCAACGTGTGCCATTGGTGGATACATCCAATCCATTTATTGCACGTGATGTACCGACACCTGATGAAAGCTTGATGGTGATTCGCATTCGCAAGCCTGAAAAATGGGGTATTGATTTCCCATGGTTGTTATCCATGTTAAACGGCTCGTTTATGTCTCGCCGTAATACGATTGTATTACCATCATCTAAAATGTTGTTGGCCATGGAGTTGATTCTTGCGCCGATTGTCCATGACATGATGGAAAAACGTAAAAAATCTTAATTATTTTTGTTTTTTTAGTGTTATAGTTAAGTAGAGAAGGGAGGAGTTATCCTCCTTTTTTTCTTTTTATATTGATGTGATTTCCTTGCTTGTCACGTATATATGTATTGAATTCAGCGTGTGAAGGTTTAACTTTTATGATTCGATTTGTGTAACTATTCAAGCATGTATTGAAAGTAACTTATTGTAACTGAATAGTCATTAAAATTATGGTAAAAAGGATGAAAAACATGGCAATATCACTACAAAAAGGTCAGCGTATTTCTCTCGAAAAAGATACGGGTGGCGCACTTCTTCAGGTTTGTGTGGGTGTGAACTGGGGGGCGATTGAAAAGAAAGGTTTCTTTGGCAGTATGAAAAAAGTGGCTGTTGACTTGGATGCGAGTTGTGCAACGTTTGATAGTAACAACAAGCCGCTTGATGTGGTATGTTTTAGTCAATTAAGCGCGCAAGGTATTCAGCACTCGGGTGATGATTTAACGGGTGATATGGATGGTGATGATGGGCTAGATAATGAAGTGATTGTTGTCGATTTATCCAAAGTTCATCCCAATACTCAACAAATTGTTTTTGTATTGAATTCATACCAAGGTCAGGATTTTAAAGACATTCCTTTTGCATCCATTCGTTTGTACGAAGGCACGCCATCGAGAGTTGATAATGTTTTTGCTGCGTACGACATATCCAATGACAGCAAGTTTCATGGTTCAGTATCCATGGTCATGGGAAAATTTTATAAAAAAGATAATAAATGGCGTTTTGTCGCCATCGGTGATGCTCTCAGTGACAGAGATTTAAAAGGTACCATCAAAACAGTGAGCAATAAATACCTGTAAACTCAAAGTTTAAAGTGGTTTTAATTTTTAATTATTCACTTTTACATGATAGCTGTTTACGCTTCTACTCACTTTTATGGTTCATCTTTTTGCATTCAAAATGAACGGTAGAATTTTTTTAATGATTAATACATAGGAGAAAAAAATGTCTGTATCCCTAAAAAAAGGTGGCAATGTAAGTCTGGAAAAAACATCTCCAGGTATCAGTAAGATTCTTATTGGTTTGGGTTGGGATGAGCGCGCGACAGATGGTGGTGATTTTGATTTGGATGCCAGTGTCTTTTTATTAAAAGATGATGGAAAAGTAAGGTCGGATGAAGATTTTATTTTTTATAACAATTTATCATCCACATGCAAATCTGTGGTTCACCAAGGTGATAACAGAACAGGCGCTGGCGATGGCGATGATGAGGCTGTAAAAGTTGATTTGACACAAGTTCCAGCAGACGTGAAAAAGATTACCGTGGCTGTGACCATTCATGAAGCACAAGCAAGAAACCAAAATTTTGGTCAGGTTGCGAATGCTTTTATGCGTATTGTCAATGATGAAACCAATGTGGAAGTGGCGCGTTTTGATTTGTCGGAAGACTATTCCATCGAAACAGCCATGATTTTTGGTGAAGTTTATCGTCATAATGGTGATTGGAAATTTAAAGCCATTGGACAAGGTTATGAAGGTGGCTTGAAAGCTTTGGCGGAAGGTTTTGGCATTAATATTTAAATGATAAAGGGTGTTTTGGTGTCGTGCTAAAACACCCTTTATTTTATATTTACAGCATCGTCTGTTTTTTGTATGTAGTTTAACAAATGGCATTTCTGCCGTTTAAAAGGTGAATAACAGTCGCTATGGTCGCTTCTAAAGAAAATAAGAGTTATACCCGAAGCATTCAATCAGGTGTTTTACAACTGACACTTTCGGATGGGCATGATCGCATGGATGAATTGATGGATTTTGCCAGCCGAGAAAACCCTAAAAGACATTTTTCTTTTGTGAGTAAGGTTCTGGGTAAACATATCCCTGTTCAGCCGCTATTGATGCGAGAAATTTATGATGAATTATCTGATTTATGCGCATTGAATGGTGATGCTTATGTGGTGGCGATGTCTGAAATGGGCGTAGGTCTTGGTGCTGGTGTTGCGGATAGCTTATCGAAAATTCACCCTGAATATGATATATATTTTCAGCACACAACACGCAGTCAACTGCCGAATAAAACATGGTTGAACTTGGATGAAGTTCACTCACATGCTGTAGATCATATATTGTATGAGCCTGTGGCGTATCTTCGTCAAAATATTATGGCATCAACAACACTAGTGATTGTTGATGATGAAATAACGACAGGGCGAACGGTTTTTCTTTTAGCCACGAGGATTATGCAAAAAATTCCACGTATTCAAAAAATTATGTTTGTTTCATTGGTGAACTGGTTGAGTGATGAGAACACGCAAAAATTTCATGCCCTTGGTATTCAGATTGAGTTTGTTCAGTTGATAAAGGGTGAGTTTACATTTAAAAAACATGATGATTTTCATACCGCTTTGCCAAGCAAAGTGGATAGCAGTATCAGCACCTCAATATGTCGGCAGGATTTGGGTCGTTTGGGTTTGAAAATGCCATATCATCTGGACTTGCCAACTGGTTATGCCGATAACTTAAAACAAGATCGGGTGGTGGTTGTGGGTCATGGTGAACATCTATACCTACCTTTTTTACTTGCAGAAGACTTGCAGAAAAAAGGTATTGATGTTGTTTTTCAATCGACAACACGTTCGCCTGTATTGGCAGGGGATGCCATCAAAAATCGTATCTGTTTTGAAGTTGATGATGATAAAGAGCATTATATTTATAATTTTCCAACGGATCGAAAGGTTTTAGCCATGAGTGAAGGTGATGATAGTCTTGGTTTTCACCATCATCTTCAGCTGTGTCCATTTAAGGTGCCGTTATAAATGAGTCAGATTATCGTTTTTACCGATTTGGATGACACGCTGATTCAAACCCGTCGAAAACTGCCTGACAATGCTAGCTTTTCGCTGGGTGCGACAGATAAAGAAGGTTTACCTTTATCTTTTATGACCAAATCACAAGCAACCATGTTACAAGTTTTTTCACAAAGTGGTGCCATCATTATTCCTGTCACAGGAAGGAATACAAGTGCGCTTGATCGCGTTGCTTACGCGTTTAAGCATTACCGTGTGGTTTCACATGGCGCGTTGGTTTTACAAAAAAATGGTGAAATTTGTCCGTTATGGCTGGACAAAGTGGCAGATCAGTTTGAGGCGTGGAAGGCGTTGATGTTTTCTTGTAACAAGGAAATTCTAAGTTTGATTAAGGATTACCAATTGAATGCGAGAAGCCGTGTCATTACAGATCATGATATTGATGTGTATGTTTCGGTGAAGGGTGAGCCTGATGCATTAAGCTTTATTCGCGATCGAAATACGCATGGCAAGCATTTCACGCACCATGAAAATGGTCATAACTATGCTTTATTACCGCCCTATGCGAGTAAGAAAAAAGCTGTGGAACATATCAATCAAATCCTTGATTTGGGTGTAGATCATTTGATTATTGGTTTGGGTGATAGCCTGTCTGACCTTGAGTTTATGACATCATGTCAATTTGCCATGTTTCCACAACACAGTCAAATCAAGTGTAGTTTGTCTGATGTCTAAGAAAAATACGCCTTTAAAAGGTAGTTACCCCACAGAAGACTGTCTTTTTTTATTAAAACCCATTGAACCTCGTTACCATAGTATAGAAAATAAAGAGATGCTGATTCAGACAGGGCAACTTCATTATTCAGAAATGATTCATCGAGAAAAACCACCAACAGAAGCATATACGGCGTTATTTTTGGAACTTACAGCACGATATAAGCAACGTCTTGCAGCGGAAGTGGTGATTTTAGCAAAACAAATCGCACAATGTAGGGATAAAGATATTACCATTGTTTCGTTGGCTCGCGCTGGAACACCTGTGGGTGTTCTTTTGCAGCGAGCATTGCGGAATTTATTGCACCGTCAATCCACTCATTTTTCCATTTCCATTATTCGTGACCGAGGTATTGATGAGGTGGCATTGGATTATATATTACAAGAGCATACACCTGAAAGCATTGTATTTGTGGATGGTTGGACTGCCAAGGGTACCATTACACATGAGTTGAAAACATCGATTCAAGCATACAATCATGCCAAGGGTGTTGGTATTTCAAGTGACTTGTTTGTGATTTCAGATATTGGTGGTTATGCTGATATTCAAGCAACACGGGATGATTATGCGATTCCAAGTGCTTTGATGAATTCAACGGTTTCAGGGCTTATATCTCGCTCCATTCTAAATCAACAAATTCAAGCGGGTGATTTTCATGGTTGTGTGGAATATTCGCATTTATCGAGCTATGACCGCTCCAACTGGTTTGTTGATGAGATTACCGAAGAAATGAAAAAAATATCCTTAGAAGTAGCGGTGGAAGGTATTCAGGAATCAAAGGATATGCGTCGAAGTATTGTGCGTGAATTTCTTTTATATATACAAGAAACCTATCATATATCCGATATGAACCGTATTAAACCGGGGATTGCAGAAGCGACACGAACCTTATTAAGACGTGTACCCGATGTATTGATTGTGCGAGATAGGAAGGATTGTAATGTTCGTCATTTGATTCACCTTGCGACAGAAAAAAATATTTGCGTGAAAGAATATGCAAAGATGCCTTTTGGTGCTTGCTCTCTGATTAAAGATGTGGTTTAAATACCATCATTCACCTGACCTTCATTGACCCCATCGTAGGGTTAGAACATCATCCAAGGAAATGTCTGAATGTTCAGGCTTGCTGTTTAAAAAAAAGATACAAATAGGACGATATTTTGGAAATCATGACCTCTCTTATACTGGTGTTTATCGCAACACTGGTGATTGCCAAAGCCTGCGATGGCTTTGAAGTTGCAGCGGATTATTTAGGGCGCAACATGTCCGATGGTGTGAAGGGTGCAACCATCAATGCCATTGGTAGCTCAACGCCTGAACTCTTTGCAACCTTTATATTTTTATTCCTCTTCAATGAAACCACAGGTTTTGCAGGTGGTATCGGAACGACAGCGGGAAGTGCTGTTTTCAATACGATGGTGATTCCTGCACTGAGTATTTTGGTTGCCCTAAAAATGTTTAAAATAAGGGGTGTTAAAGTCTCTAAAAAAGTCATATTAAGAGATGGCTTGATGTTGATTGCGGCCGAATTTATTTTGATTGTGACGATTGGTGAACGGCTTGAGTGGTGGCATGGTATGATGCTGATGCTTTTGTACGTTGGTTATGCAGGCATCTTATTTTTTTCCATGAGCCCTAAATTAGAATCTGATGATGATAACAAAGAGGAAGAAGAGGATGATGACAATGAGGAAGCTTATGTTCAGTCCAACCGTTTGTTATCGTTTTTTAAATTAGAATTGGAAGATGCAATCATTGCTGGGAATAAACTACAAAACAGCAATGCTTGGCTATTGTTGGGCATATCCACAACCTTTATTGCGCTTGCCTGTTATATTTTGGTATATGGTTGTGAAACTTTTGGTCATGCTTTGGGTATTCAGGGGTATTTTGTTGCGGTGATTTTAGCGGCTGCGGCAAGCAGTGTGCCTGATACCATTTTATCCATGAAGGATGCTAAAAAAGGCAATTATGATGATGCGGTTGCCAATGCTTTGGGTAGCAATATTTTTGATATTTGTTTTGCATTGGGTCTGCCATTATTTTTGTATACGCTGATGTATGGTGCAATTATTATCCCCAAAGAGGTGGTGGGTGACATCACTGAATTACGAATTTTATTGTTGATTTTGACCATCGGTTCTTTCTTAATATTTTTCTTTGGTTCGAGTATGGGAAAAATTAAAGCCTATATGTTGTTGTCCTTCTATGTTTTATTTACAATTTATATTGTATCAAGAGCCTATGCTTTTGGATGGTCACAACCGATTGCTGATTTTTTACATGCCATACAGTCGCATTTACAATAAAATTTAGGGCGGTGGATTTTGTAGGTATGAACAAACATCAGGCTTACTGACCTGTTGTAAAAGCGGTAAAGAAATATACGATAATAAAGGAGTCATCATGTTTTCAAATTTTTTAGACAAAGCTCGGAATAAATTTAGTGAATTAAAAACAGGTGCGTTGAAGTATAAATCCAAAGAGTTTCTTCATGCCGCATTGGGTGGTAGTGCATTGGTCATTATGGCGGATGGTAGTATTGATGCACAGGAAAAATCAAAAATGATGAGCTTTATTGAGAATAATGAAGCTTTATCTATTTATGATACTTCGGAAGTTGTGAAAACTTGGAAAGATTATATTGATACCCTTGAAATGGATGCTGATATTGGGGAAGCCAAAGCCATGTCGGCACTGGGTAAAATGAAGGGTAAAGATGAAGAATCACGTTTGGTATTAAGAATGGTGTGTGCTATTGGTGCATCCGATGGTGATTTTGATAAAGATGAAAAAAGAGTAGCCGCTAAAATTGCCTTGGAGCTTGGTCTTAACCCTGCTGATTTTGATTTAGCTTAATGTTATCGAAGTGATGAACCCTACTGGGTTCGAGTTGTTTTTGTGTTGAGAACTCGAACCTAGTATTTTTTAGCGTACGGCAAAGCTTAATGCTTCACCTGGTTCGTCTCCCAAAGTAAATACAGAGTGCCATACACAATGGTTTAAATCTCGCTGTGGCAATAACAAAACATCGCCTGCTTGCAAAATATGTGAATAGCCTTGTTCAATCATGTATTGAATAAACTCAGGTGTTTGATCGATTAATTCTTCTACCCATGCGTGATCGGATTCTTCCATATATGCAGATAATAGCTTGTCATTTTCAAGTAAGTTTTTTAGTTCTTGCTTTATGGGATATTGCTTGGAAAAATCATACATGGCTTTCATCAGTAAAGGTTTGCTTGCTGTAAGCCAAAAAGTTGCCCCACTAAGTTGAGCAAAGACGACACCTGCATGACCCCGTTCAACATCGTGATGAAACTGTGCGCCGCCATTGGGCGCATTGAAATATACAATACGTTCCACAAACGCAGGTTCATGCCCTAGAATAGATGTTAGATGCTTTAAAATATTGGGGTTTTTGGTTATAAGCTCGGATTCGGGAAATATTTGTGTACAGAGTTCACCTGCCCAATGTTGGCGTTCAGGGTCGGCTGCGACATCTTCATAACCTTCCATGCCAAATGAAAATCGAAACCTCAGAGAAGCATCTTCATCATGAAAAGATAACCATGAGGCTTTGCACCATAAATCTTCGGCTAAAATATTTTTTTCGTCCCCTGCATCAAAATAAAGTTTTTCAATGGCTTGCTCATCATGTTCTTCCATCGAAGAGGCAAGAAAAGAAAATTCTGATTCTAATCGCTTGATAGCACCACTTTTTTCTAAGGTTTTTCCCAGTTCTATACCATTTAAAGTATGTTCCATACATTCATGTGCACGCTGAATATCAGCTTGATAAGGAGGTAGGTGTTCATCTAAAAGTTTGGGTAAAACAATAGATTGATCATTTTTCCAAACTTTCATAATGGTTTGCTTATCGGGCATAGCAAGGGCTTCAGGCACTGATACATGCCCTAGTTTAAGACCACGACGTTCTAAGAAATAGTGGGAAGTTAGTTTAAAAGTCATGCCAAATATTAACCTGAATAAAGGTGTTTAAACCATTGTTTTATGTTTTAAGCCCAATGATAGGCTATGGATGAGTTGTGAATCCTTTGAGGATAAGCATTGTACGACAGTTACTTCCATATAAGTATATAGTTCTCCCGCTGCGCGGCCTTTACTCACAAGTTATTCACATATTGTGGATAACTTTTAAATAAACATGCTTTACCTTAATGCTCATGTTGAGAAGGGTGTATTCTTGATTTATAAGAATAATTTTTGAATCAGAAAATGTTAAAAGACACCATGTTGTTATTCAAGAGTGACAGCTTTTATAGTATGGTGCGACACGATTTTATGGAGAAAAATGCATGAGTAATGTTAATCAAGAAGAATATGGTGCGGATAGTATTAAGGTTCTCAAAGGTCTTGATGCAGTTCGTAAGCGCCCAGGGATGTACATCGGCGATACCGATGATGGTACTGGCTTACATCATATGGTGTACGAAGCCGTGGATAACGCGATTGATGAAGCTTTGGCAGGTCATTGCGATAAGGTTGAAGTTATTTTACATTCGGATGACTCTGTAACTGTTCGTGATAATGGACGCGGTATCCCCGTTGACATACATCCTGAAGAAGGTCGCTCCGCTGCCGAAGTGATTATGACAGTACTCCATGCTGGTGGTAAGTTTGATAATAATTCATACAAGGTATCAGGTGGTTTGCACGGTGTTGGCGTATCGGTGGTCAATGCCCTGTCAGATTATTTAGAATTAACCATTCGTCGTCATGGCAAGGTTCATCAATGCCGTTTTGAACGTGGGGATACGGTAAAACAGATTGAAGTGATTGGTGAAGCCACGGGTACGGGAACGGAAGTTCGTTTTTTACCCAGTTTGGAAACCTTTTCACATCGAAATATGTCCTTTGATATTTTATCCAAGCGTTTACGAGAACTGTCCTTTTTAAACAGTGGTGTGCGGATTGAATTGACCGATGAACGTGATGGTCAACATCATGTGTTTGAATACGAAGGCGGCATTACTGCCTTTGTTCAGCATTTGAATAAATCTCGTACAGCATTGCATCCTGAATGTATTGGTATTGATGTCGAAAGAAATGATGTGGGTGTTGAACTTTCTTTGCAGTGGACGGATTCATATCAAGAACATGTGTTTTGTTTCACCAATAATATTCCGCAACGGGATGGTGGTGCGCATTTGGCTGGTTTGCGCGCAGCTTTAACCCGTTGTATCAATAATTATGCGTCTGCCAATGGCTTATTGAAAAAACATAAAGTGTCCTTAACAGGTGATGATTGCCGTGAGGGTTTAACAGCAGTCCTTTCAATCAAAGTTCCTGATCCCAAATTTTCATCTCAAACCAAAGATAAGTTGGTATCCTCTGAAGTTCGTCCTATTGTGGAAGGTAGTGTGAATGAAAAATTGGCGGAATGGTTTGAAGAACATCCCAAAGAAGCCAAAATTATCATTGGCAAAGCCGCAGAAGCAGCCATTGCCCGTGATGCGGCTCGTAAAGCGCGTGATTTAACCCGCCGTAAAGGTGCTTTGGATATTTCGAGTTTACCAGGGAAATTGGCAGATTGTCAGGAAAAAGACCCAGCATCGTCTGAATTGTTTCTTGTGGAAGGAGATTCGGCGGGTGGCTCGGCAAAACAAGGGCGTGATCGTAAAACACAGGCTATTTTACCGTTGAAAGGTAAAATTTTGAATGTGGAAAAAGCGCGTTTTGATAAAATGTTAGGATCACAAGAAATTGGCACCATGATTACCGCCTTGGGAACCAGTATTGGTAAAGAAGATTTTGATATTTCTAAACTTCGTTACCATAAAGTGATTATTATGACCGATGCGGATGTCGATGGTTCACATATTTTAACGCTTTTGTTGACGTTCTTTTACCGTCAAATGCCTGAGTTGATTGAACGTGGGCATCTTTATATTGCTCAACCCCCATTGTATCGTGTAGCAAAGGGTAAAAAAGGACGCTATGTCGCATCCGATGATGAACTGTTTGATTATTTGATTGAGTTGGGTGTGGGCGAGAAGTCTTTTTATGCCAGTAAGGATGCTTCTCCCATGGCAGGTGAGCGTTTGATGACATTTATTCGTAGCATTCATCGTTTGCAATACTTGCAACAACGTTTGGCACAGCGTTTGGATATGAAAATTCTAAAACTCTTGATTGAAACAGGTAAGGTGAATGCTGCGATGATGCGTAAGCATGATGTTTTGACGGATCGTTTAGATTTGTTACAACAAGCCTTTAAAGATTCAAGTCGAGAAGATGAAACTTTAACCATACAGATTCATGAAGATGCAGAACAAGGCACGCATTGGGTTCAATTTGAACGCCGCGATCATGGGCGTATGATGATGTCTCGTTTATATCCAAGCTTGCTGGCGACAGCAGAGTTTGTTGAGGCACAAAAGCTGTGTACCATGATTCAATCGACCATTCAAGATGATGCTTATGTTGGACAAGATGATAAGCGTTGGGCAACACCCCATTATGATGATTTAACTCAAATGATTGTGAAAGAAGGGCGCAAAGGCTTAAATATTCAACGCTATAAAGGTTTGGGAGAAATGAATCCTGAACAACTTTGGGAAACAACCATGGATGCTTCGGTTCGCAGCATGTTGCAAGTGACGTTGGAGGATGTGGTCAATGCGGATGAAACATTTTCCATGCTGATGGGTGATGCGGTTGAACCACGTCGAAATTTTATTCAAGATAATGCTTTAAAGGTACGGAATCTAGATGTCTAATCAAACACAAAAACAAAACATAAGTTATGCCGATTGCGGTGTAGATATTGATGCAGGTAACGCCTTTGTTGGGCGTATTAAAAAAGCAGTAGCTTCAACCACTCGCCCCGAAGTTTTGGGTGGCTTGGGTGGTTTTGGTGGCTTGTTTGCAGCCAATTTCCAAGACATGAAAGAACCTATTTTGGTATCATCTACCGATGGTGTTGGAACCAAGTTATTGCTTTTACAAAAATATGGAAAACCGCATGTGGCAGGCATTGATGCGGTGGCGATGTGTGTGAATGATATGGCTGCTCAAGCGGCAGAGCCATTGTTTTTTTTGGATTACCTTGCTTCAGGTAAGCTGGATGGAGAAACACTGGCAGGTGTGGTCGAAGGCATTGCCGAAGCCTGTCGTGTCTGTGAGTGCGCCTTGGTGGGTGGTGAAACAGCAGAAATGCCCGGTATGTATAATGATGGGCATTATGATATCGGCGGTTTTTCTGTCGGCGTGGTGGATAAAGCCAACATCATTGATGGTTCCACAATTGTAGAAGGCGATGTGATGCTGGGTTTAGCATCCAATGGCTGCCATTCTAACGGTTTTTCCATGGTTCGTAAGCTTCTAGAACTTGGAGGGGCAGACTTAGAGCATGATCTTCTTGAAGATGGAAGTAAGGCAGTGGATGCTGTTTTAGCACCGACACGTTTGTATGTGCCTGCTGTGAAAGCC
Organism: Zetaproteobacteria bacterium; assembly: GCA_002746295.2. Taxonomy (GTDB): domain Bacteria; phylum Pseudomonadota; class Zetaproteobacteria; order Mariprofundales; family Mariprofundaceae. The sequence continues at coordinate 4,364 of NVWS02000103.1, read as the reverse complement.
TTGATAGAGGCTGGCGTGGAAGTGCATGGTTACTCTCATATTACAGGTGGTGGTATGTTTGATAATATTGAACGTATTTTACCTGAGGGTTTGGCTGCAACGGTGCATACTGAGTCATGGGAAGTGTTACCCGTTTTTAAGTATTTGTTGAATTTTGCCAATGTGGAACGAGATGAAGCTTACCGCACCTTCAATATGGGCATTGGTTTTGTAGTTATTTTACCTGAATCTGAAGTTGAAAAGACCAAATTGGTGTTAGAAAAAGCTGGCGAAACGGTGTATCAGATGGGTCATATCCATGCACAATCGGGAGATGTTGTTCAGCTGATTGATTAAAATACTTTCGTTTATAAATTTATTGATTATGCTTTCGCACGACTGGGCGCTAACCAAGTTAGCAAAAGGTATGTAAGATATTAGTAAAGAGGTTTTTTTATGTCAGTTTCAGGTACAGTTAAATGGTTCAACGATACAAAAGGTTTCGGCTTCATTGAACAAGAAGGCGGTGATGATGTATTCGTTCACCACAGCGTTATCCAAATGGATGGCTTCAAAACATTGGCTGAAGGTCAACGTGTAAGCATGGATGTTACTCAAGGTGCTAAAGGTCCTCAAGCTGAGAACGTAATTCCTGAATAACAGTTATTCATAAGAGGTATTAAGATGACTCGCCAGTCAATTGCGGTCATGGCCTCTGGGCGCGGAACAAATTTAGCAGCAATTTTGGAGGCTGCTAACAATGGGAAATGTCCTGTTGATGTTCGCGTGGTTTTATCCAATAAGGTGGATGCACCTGCATTGCAGATAGCACGTGATGCAGGTGTAGACACCATTCTTTTTATCAACCCCAAAGATTATCCTGATCGTGTTGCATATGATCAAGCCTGTTCAAAAGTGATTGAAAGTCACCAGTGTGACTGGGTTGTTTTGGCTGGATATATGCGTATTTTATCTTCTGGGTTTGTTTCTCATTTTGAAAATCGTTTGATTAATATTCATCCAGCCTTGCTGCCTTCGTTTACAGGTGCTGATGGTGTGGCTGATGCTTTGGCATATGGCGTGAAATTTTCAGGTTGTACTGTTCATTTGGTGCATGAAGAAGTCGATGCTGGTCCTATTCTAGCGCAAGCTTCTGTGCCTGTGTTGAACGATGATAGTGTTGAATCTTTGCATCAGCGTATTCAGAAAGAAGAGTATACATTATATCCAAACACTTTACGTCGTTTGGTTGAGGAAGAATTTCACCTTGAAGGTCGCCGAGTTATTTGGCATACATAAAAGATGAGTTGATATTTATGTCGCAGTTATTTACCTGACCTTAATACGATTGAAAGTATTGGGGAAGCTATGGATGTTTTTCTAACAACTCATCCAACAAGCATGTTGTGCTATGATTTAACACCTTATAAGCATCTTTAAAGCCGTTTTCTCCACCATAATAAGGGTCGGAAACAGTTTGGGCATCATTTATATCATGAATATTTTCTTCAAATTGTCGCATCATCAAAATTTTATGCTTGGGTACTCCCATGGCTAAAAGGTTGATCCTATTCTCATGATCCATTGCAATCAGGTAATCCCAATGGTGAACATTATGGGTCGTCACTTGTTGCGCACAATGTTTTTTTAAATCCAAACCATGTTGTTGAGCAATGGCAATGGAACGCGGATCGGCTTGAGCACCGATATGCCAATCACCTGTTCCTGCTGATTCAAAATGAAATAATTGAGAAATATTACGTTCATTTGCAATGTGTTTGGCGATGATTTCTGCCAAGGGAGAGCGGCAAATATTTCCCAAACATACAAATAAAATACGTAGCGTGGGTTTAGACATGCTTTAATTGCCTTTCTGCTTGTGATAATTGTAAATAAACAGGCTGAACCTCTGTGGGTAAGGCTTGGGTATTAATATTTTCAATGTTTTGTTGAATCAAACGGGACATGGCATGGGCACGGTCATGCACACAAGGAATATGCGCCCAGTTTTGTTCAGGCATACGAAAATCACTGTTACACACATAGGGCATGGGGGTTGATGGCGTATGCAGGTTTTCGATATGAACACACACATCCTGCTTCTGTGCGATGCCTTTTTGGTAACAACCGAGAAATATCTCGTGCGCACGCGCATCTTCAACCACCCAAATAATTTTATCGGATTGAACCTGCATAGCAGTGATAGCAAGTGATGAGATACCCCAGATAGGAAGTTTTAATGATGCATTGATGCCTGATATGCTGGCAGCAGCAATACGAAGCCCTGTAAAAGATCCAGGTCCCTGTCCTAAAACAAGAAGTTTTAAATCAGCCCAAGTGATATCTGCATCTTTTAACAAGCCTTCAAGCAGGGGTAGAACGGTCTGAGAATGCTGTTTTCCCATTTTTCCTTGGGCGTGAAATATGTGCTTAGTTGAGCTGAACAAGCATGCGTATGCAATGGGTGTGGAAACATCCAGTGCTAAAATGGGATAAACAGAAGAACTCATAAAAGTTGGCTTAATGCTTTCCGTAGTGCTTCACCATACTTGGGATGTTGCAAACCGAGTGTTGCATTGGCGACCAAGAAGCCATAAGGGTTGCCGGCATCAAACCTAGCCCCTTCAATAATCACACCATAGACAGGTTCTTCTTTTGCCAACTGACACATGGCATCGGTCAATTGAATTTCATTGCCTTTACCTGGTTTCGTTGTTTTGAGAATTTCAAACAAACGTGGGGTAAAGATATAACGTCCAATCATGGCCATATTGGATGGTGCTTGATCGGTTTGTGGTTTTTCAACCATATCATCCAAACGCAACAGTCCATCTTCATCATGGGCTTTGACAATACCATAGCGGTTGACTTCATCATCAGGCACGCGAGCAAGACCAATCACGGATGCGCCCCCTGTTTGTTCATGGATATCACGAAGCTGTTGCATGGCACCTTTACAACCTGCTTCGGGTAGAATGAGTTCATCAGCCAAAGATACACCAAAACATTCATCGCCTACCCAAGGGGCAGCACACAATACGGCATGCCCTAAACCAAGGGGTTGTTTTTGGCGAATATAGGCCACATCCACCATGCGTGCGATACGAGATACAGTCTCATACAGCTCGACTTTCCCCGCAGCATTCAGGTTGCTCTCCAGTTCCGCTGAAATATCAAAATGATCTTCAATGGAGCGTTTACCACGCCCTGTCACCATCACAACTTCGCCCATACCTGCTGCCAAAGCCTCTTCAACGCCGTATTGAATCAGGGGTTTGTCCACAATCGTTAGCATTTCTTTGGGTGTAGCTTTGGTGGCAGGCAAGAAGCGTGTGCCCATACCTGCAGTTGGAAAAATAATTTTATGTATGTTTTTGGGCATGGTATGCTCTCTTATAGGGAAGTGGGTTTAACTTAAACGACCGTAGGAGTGTAGCCCAGCCAAATACATATTAACACCCAAGAAACAAAATACAGTGACCAAGAAGCCAATGACTGTCCACCAAGCCAAGGTTTTACCATGCCAACCATGAGAAATACGCACGTGTAAATAAGCACCATAGACCAACCATACAATCAATGCCCATGTTTCTTTGGGATCCCAAGACCAATAGCCGCCCCATGCTTCAGCAGCCCAAGCAGCCCCCAAAATAGTTGCGAGTGTAAAGGCAGGAAAGCCAACAGCGACAGATTTATAAGCCAATTGATCCAGTTGTTCTAAACTTGGGAAGACTTTGACCATCTTACTATTGCGAGCTTCAAGCCACATACGTGTGAGATACGCCATGCCTGCACCACAGGCCACTGCAAAAGCACCATAGCCAACAAAGTTCATGGGTACATGAATCTTCATCCAGTATGATTGTAAAGCAGGTACCAAAGGCTTGATTTCCGCTTGTCCAACAGAGTCTAACCAGACACCAAAGAATACGCCTGATGCAACCAAGATCATCACAAAGGCACCCATGGCTTTGGCTTCGTAATTTCTTTCCCATTGCAAATAAATAATGCAAACAATGCAGAACAATAAAATAAATACTTCGTAAATATTGGAAACAGGTGCATGACCAATCTCACCGCCCATAAACAAATACGATTCATACCAGCGAAGTAACAAAGCAGAGCCACCCGCATAAACACCAGCCCATGCTGTCCAAGTCGCTAACTTGCCAATAAAAGAATCAGGCGCAAAAAGATAAGCAATATAAGAAACGGCTGAAAAAATGAACAACACATTCATGGTCATAATGACATGACCTGCAAATAGGTTGGATTGATCCTCATAAGACACATTTGCAGATGTGGGCTCAAAAAGAGTCAGCACAGCCATCAATATGACCATCAATGCAGCACCATCAAACCAAGAGACCATCATTTTTGGAATC
>NVWS02000102.1 GCA_002746295.2 Zetaproteobacteria bacterium | reverse complement strand
TTAACGTTCGCTTGCGCTGTTAACCTCATCTAGTCAGTCAATAATCAAAGATTATGGAAGACCCGATGCGGTCACAGCTCAAATAAAAATTACAAATTGTAAAGAACATCCTATCACCAAAACAAGCAAGCCGTCTTAGCGAGGGCGGCGAAATATAGCGCCGTGTTTCATACTGTCAATAATTTTGTTTTACTTTAAATTACTTCAAATTAAACAAACGCTTATCAACAACACCTTCATTACTTAACCGCTGCTTCCAACAGATCTCATGTCAAAGGGCGGCGAACTATGTCGTCTACTTTTACAGTGTAAACCTTTTATTTTCATCCTAAAAAAAAGCACCGATAAATCGTCGCTTATCTCACCTTCAACTATACACCCATCGTTTTTTGATAAGCTCAATCCTAACCCTTTTGAGGAGCCAACTCCACACGCCTACCACCCAAAGCTTTGGCAATATACATGGCTCGATCAGCTTCTTTCACCAAAGACTTTACCACTTTATCGGCTTCTGGTGCTGAAAAGGAAACCCCAACACTGATACCAAGCTGATGACTATCGCTTAGCAATGCTGCACAAGACTTAACCATACGCTGAGCTATTTCAATGGCCTTATCACAAGAACAAGCGGGCAAAAAAACGACAAATTCATCACCCACCATACGAATCAAAGTATCTTGAGAGCGGATACAAGCTTTCGTTTTCTGCGTTACTTGCATCAAAATATCATCACCCGCAGCATGACCCAACGCGTCATTGATCTGTTTGAATCCATCTATATCAAAATAAATACATGCCACACACACATTTTTTCCAAACCATTGCGATACATGTTGATGGCTATGCGGCTGAAAAAAACGACGGTTATTCATCCCAGTCAAGCTATCCGTAACAGAAAGCATCGCCAAACGATCGCGTGTAAATGCATTTTCAAGTGTTAAACTCACAATTTGGGTCAAATGCTGTAAAAAATCAGTACTTTGCTTGGGCTGAAAACGTCCCCCATCACGAGACCCCAAACCCAACACACCAAAAGGTCGACTTCCACGACCAAGCACCAACAGCGCCATAGATGCTAAACTTTCATCCTCTAGTTTAAGCCAAGGAAAATCACTGACGCTCTGTAAGCGCAGTAACCAGACTTTTTTATCTGCCAAGCCCATGTTGACAATTTCACCCTGACCAACCCACTCCAAATCACGCTCAGACAATGCTGATAGTCGGCATTGTCCCATAAAACTGGAGCGATCAAACCATAGGCGCACCATATCCAGTTCAAATTTATTTTTTAATACACGCAGCAATGTAAAGCACAAGGCTTCCGAATCCACGGCCATCAACACCTGTGCCTCTAAATCAAACAACTTGGTAAACAATGTTTCATTGTCATTCAAACGCTGCATGACTGTCGCAACATATGATTTCAACTCGGCATTTTCCTGCTCAAGCTTTTTAACCCGTCGCACATTCAAATCTTCCACCACAGCATTCCGTGCCTGCTCACTCATAGCTAAAGGGTTTCCTCAAGCAATATTTTCCAGGCTTTCGATGACTTATGACGCACCCAATACATACGCTTATGCGTCACATCTTGGTAATTATCAGAGTGATAGACCTGATCAAAGTCAGTCACCGCCACTTCACCCTCAGGCCAAGTGTTTGGATCATGGATCACCGTCAAATTTGAAATACTCACATCAATAAAAGACTTGGAAGCATTCACCCGTCGTTTATGCATTTTCCACAAGCCCAAATTCCAATGTCCTGAATGGAAATTCTTATCATAATGCTTTAAGTAAGTCTCTGTATCCAAGGATACCCAATCATTTCTCCAAGCATCCATACTTTGGCGAATGGATGTTAAAAGACCATCACGTTTTTTAACATCATCAAACTCGAAACCTTCCCCGACAACCACCCAGCTATGACCGAGCTTCACATATTTCGACACATTCAAAAGACGGGAGTTCGGCAAGGCAAAACATCCCTTGGTATCACGTGGTGGTCGCCGCCCCACACCCTCTGCATAACCATGCATCCAAATACCTGAACCATTTTTATGGTGTAAAACATCCAAAAAATTTGGATAATCAATGGGGTATGCCACAGGTCCATAGCGTAGTTCAAGACCTTTTCCCTGCAAACGCTTTGAAAACCGATAAATTCCGTTCGGTGTTCTAGCATCACCTTCCACACGTTTATCCCCAATGGCAGCACCCGTCACCACATATTCATCGCCAACACGCACCAAATCACCCACATCATTGCGCGCATACACAAACAAACGGGAACGTTTTTTATCCACAAGGAAAACACTATAAATATTGGCACCGATGGATAATAAATCGACGGGAAATCCTGAAACACCATCCAGTTTATCCACCAGCAATGAAAGACGAACATTGGCTTCGCGTACACCCAATGACAAATCGGCGGCCTTCAACAAGGCTTTTTGATGACTTAGACCTTTGGCATATTCACCCGCCAATTCAACCGATTGCACAGCTGAACGCCGATAGGCTTCAGCCTCCAACATCGCCAACAATGGGTCTTGGACTCCACCCACCACATTTAACACCGACAAAGCTTGTTTATTTTTCCCTTCATTGAGAGCCAATACTGCTTTCATCGCCAAAATATCATTCTGCGATAAAGATTGAACATTGGGGTCGGTGCCATCTTGAAGCACCAAAGCTACCCTTTGTCGTTCCACATCACTCAACGCTGCTGCTTGCGCCGTCAGCGATAAGCCCAAACAAAGTGCAAGCAAGCCCAATCGATTCAAAGTGTTTCCTCATTCATAATTTTCCAAACGCCATTCACTTGTTTAAGTATCAATCTTTTTTTATCATCACCATTGTAAGAGTTCGAGCGGAAGGCTTGCTCAAAAGTCACTTGGGCATGTGACCGATCATCCGTCAATGCAATTTCCACATGCGTTAACATCACTGTGATGAATTTTTTATTACCAATCACACGTGCTTTATAAGCTTCCCAAGCAGATTGATTTTTAAAATGTGATGGCACAAGGTGATCATCCGCATAAGCCGCAAAATAATCGGGCAAATTCTGCGACTGCCAAGCTTGACGCCATGCTTCCACCGCCCCTTTCACTTCGCTCAAACTCGCCAGCATGGACTGCATCTGAGGTTGCTTGGAGCCTGAGGTCTGAATGGATGTTGAATCTACCGTTGGCAGGGCTGGCTTTTGCATCCGCGAGTTCACAGACACAGGACTCGGAGATGGCTTCACTGGCGCGTTCTTAGCCACCATTGCTGTTGCAACTGAGGATGCACCCAATGGTGCGGGATCACGCACTTGCAACAAACGTGTGTAGCGAACTTGCAAACTCTTATCATCCGTCTTTTCCAAAGCTTTTTTGTAATAACTCAATGCCATTTTGATGTATAAATCAGCAATATTTTCTTCTGCAATCAAATAACTCGGGTGTTTCTTTAAAGATGCTTCCAGCTCAGTAATCGCAGCAGGAACATCCCCCAATTCATTGTAAATCACCGCCAAATTATTATGCGGTTCGGCCAAGTCAGAGCGCAATTCAATCACCCGACGAAAAGATTCAATCGCAGGGTGGTATCGCTGTATTTTGGCTTGTGATACGCCCAAAAGAAACCACGCCTGATAATCTCGCGGATTTTCTTTGACTTGTTGATGCAATAAGTCTGCCGCTTCGTTTACATGTCCCGCACTTAATGCCGCACGTGCTTTTTGACTTAAATCTTCACTTGCCTGCGCATTGACACAAAAAAAAGTCAAGCATAACAAGCCAGTTCCTATCCATTTCAACCACTTCATCTTACCCCCCTCATGTTCATGCTACTTGGTCTATGTAGCAGCGCTCGCAATGGATGCACAGGCCAATGCTGCAACACCGATAACTTATGCTCTAAAAATTCCAAGGTCTGACGGTGTGGATGCGCAATGACAATACAACGTTGCTGACGTTGCACGCAAAGTTGCATACGATGCCAAGCTTTTTGCATGGCTGATGGCTCAACCGAGTCATCCAAGAAAATAGCACGCGAACCCCAAACCAAACCATATTGCCTTGCCACCGTGGCCGCCAAAGATTTTGATGATGTTTTTGAATCCACAAAAAACAATGATTTTTCTCGACAAACTTGCATCACCCATGTCATCGGCTCAATCATACTGGTCAAACGTGACCCCATATGATTATTGATACCTTCAACGTATGGAACCGCTGTTAAATCATGCATCATCATATCTCGAACCGCAACCTCATCCATACCTACCTTCAAAAAAGAGGCATCCATACGGTTTTTATAATGCTCCCCCATCGGCTCCATCGGCAAATGCAACATCACCACCTGCCCCGCTTGATGGGTCATATTGGCCACACTCACTGCAAAGGGTGCATTGGGTAAAATAGAAATAGTTAAAGGAATGGATAGCGCCAACAAACGTTTCAAAGCCAACACATCATAACCCATATCATCCACTATCAAGGCCAGACCTGATGCTTTCATCGCATACGGGAGCGGCAATACATGATGCAACGGCTTATCTGCAACAAGCCCAACTTCTGCTGGCTGGTCAGGTGCATTGCGCGTTAACATCGCCCCCTGTTCACCCAAGATCTTAAGCGGCTTCACCTGCAAAGGCAGCACTTTAGACACTTCTGTATTGGGTGAAACTTGAGGAAGCTTTGGCATCTGGCTGTCAGACGACACAATTTTCCAAACCAAAGCACCCACAAGTACCAGTAAAACCAGCAACAATCCCACCATTAAATAAAACAGCCATTTCTTTTGAATACGCAAGCACCTCACCTTGCTTTGCCTTGCCCCCATGGCATCAGCTTACAACCACAATCCAATCAACGACGCTGTTGCACCACATGCATCGCTTTCAACACATCCAAAGCCCTTTGCAACTGTACATCTTTGGCCAAACGATCCGTCATCAACTTTTCTTTGGGTGCAACATCTTTTTTCACAGCACCGTCTTTTTTACCATTGCCATTCGCCAGATGACCTTTCAAATCACGCTCAAAAACATGTAAGCTTGTCTTCTTTTTCTCTGCTTTAAGCGTCACCCAAGGTACCTCAATATCAGGCTCAATACCTGTCGCCTGAATCGAACGACCTGATGGGGTGTAATAAAGTGCCGTGGTTAATTTGAACGCCGTACCATCAGGCAATGGAATAATACGTTGCACCGAACCTTTACCGAAACTTCTTACACCCATCAACACTGCGCGTTTGTTATCTTGCAAAGCACCACTGACAATCTCAGAAGCCGATGCTGAACCATTGTTAATCAATACCACCAAAGGCTGACCATCCAAAACATCGCCTTTTTTGGCTGTAAAATTCATATTTTTACCCACGCGTGATTTGGTACTGACAATACCACCACTATCAAGAAACATATCACTGATTTCCACCGCCTGATCCAACAAGCCACCTGGATTATTTCTTAAATCCAACACGGCACCTTTAAACTTTCCACCCGATTCTTTTTTAAGTTTGGCAATTTGCTTGCTCAATTCTTTGCTGCTTTGCTCTTGGAATTGCGTCACACGCAACCACACATAACCTGGAGCTAACATGCCACTTTTCACTGATTTCACATGAATGACAGCACGGACAATTTTAATTTCCAAAGGTTGCGGATTTGTTTTACGAAAGATGGTCAATACCAATGGTGAGCCGGGTTTTCCACGCATCAACTTGACTGCTTCAGGTAACGATAAATCTTTGGCCAATTGATCGCCAATTTTCACAATCAAATCACCCGCCAAAATACCTGCACGATCCGCAGGTGTGTCTTCAATAGGCGAAATAATACGAATACCACCCTCTGCCGATGATATTTCAATGCCCAAACCACCGAATTCACCCGTGGTTTCGACCTGCATTTGCTTGTACATCTCTTTATTCATATACGTTGAATGCGGATCAAGGCTGGACAACATGCCACTCAAGGCACCATCAATCAGTTCCTCATCCGTCTTATCCTTCACATAAGTACGTTTCACCGCATCCATAATTTGAGCAAACTTATCCAACTGTCGATAGTCTGTGGAGGCTGTTGCCTTCTGATAACCTTCGGAAGGATTCCAAGCCATCGCACCTGCACCGATTAGCACTGCCGTTCCAGCCAACAACAACATACGTGTCTTCTTCAACTTCATATTGCACCTCATTTTTCTTTAGCTACGACTATCGGCACCATTTTCTTGGATTCACCGATTTTCCATGATCACGAATTTCAAAATACAAGCGTGTTTTCTCAACCCAGCCCGTGCTCCCAGCATCTGCCAACACATCACCCGCATCCACCCAATCACCCACTTGCTTATGCAGCGCATCATTGTGTGCATAAACTGCTAAAACACCATGCCCATAGCCCACCACCATCATTAAACCAAAGCCACCAAACCAATCTGCATAGCGCACTTGCCCTGCATGCATGGCGTGAACCTGTAAAGCGTTTACCTTTTGATGGTTTGGTCTCATTTGTACACCTTGTGAACGGCGATGCAAATAACTCACTTCATCACCAAAATTCACCACCAGCGTACCCTGCATCGGCCACCGCAAATGCCCTTTTCGGTGACGAATTGACACCTGCTTTGCCAACTTATCACTGCTTATCAGCGCATCTTTCAAACCCGCGAACAACTGCAACAAGGCTTTTTCTTGTTGTTTCAATGCTTGGTTCCGTTTCTTTTTCAACTTGGCATCATGCCTGAGCGCGACCAGCTTTCGATGCTTGGCTTTCCAGCGCTTCTCAGCCTTTGTTTTCGCCTGATATTTTTTTGATTTTAATGCGGATAGGTGATCATACTCCAGCTGCAAGGCTTGTTCCACGATCTTTAAGTCTTGCAGTGATGCTTCCCATATCTGTCGTTCTTTCGCCTGACCTTCCAGCACAAAACGCATCATATATTGCCGATGTGGGACTTCTGTGACATCACCTCCCACCAAAACATCCAACCAACTGGGTTCTCGGTGATCCCGTTGCCATGCCATATTGGCTTCGGCTTGCATACGTTGTTGCATACTTTGGATCGTGGTTTGCAAAGCCTGTTTTTGTTTGGATAAGACACTCACTTTTCGCTTTGATGCCAACCAATTTTTATCTGCGTGTTTAAATTTTTTACGCGCTGATAGTAACTCTTGATCCAGCTGATGCATCTCACGCCCCAACTTACCAAGCTTTACATCCAAAGCTTTTCGCAACTGTCTTAAATCAGCCTGCTCTTGTTTCAGCGTACGAATTTCATGCTGAATATCACGCGCACATGCGCGCTCTACACTCGTAAACAGGCTCAAACCCATCAACATCACACAACACAGCAGTTTATTCACGGTGGTACGGATGCCCCTGCGCAATAGACCAAGCTCGGTACAATTGTTCCACCACCATCACCCGTGCCATTTGATGTGGCAAGGTTAGCTGGGAAAGTCCCCATGTTTTTCTGGCTTGTTGGCGTATCATATCGGATACCCCAGCCGCTCCACCAATCACGAAGTCTTGCGTGGCATTGCCTGCCAACTGTTGCAATGAGGTTGACCACTGCTTACTTACCATTTGTTGACCATGTTCATCAAACAAAATGTAACCTTTTTTCACGGCTTTAAGAATATGTTTTTCTTCTTCCTGCTTACGTTGAGCAAGCTGCTTACTACGACCTTCGGGCAACTCGATGACATCCAACTTCCATGCCCCCGACAAACGCTTACAAAAACGCGCCTCATAAGCCGCCAGTTCAGGCACCATTTTCCCAACGACAAACAGGCGAAGTTTCATGCCGCGCTACTGGACTCCAAAGACTCTTTTGAAGCAGGTAGTGTCCACAAGCGTTCCAATTGAAGGCTGGCGCGCACATCAGGTAAAAACAAATGAACCACCACGCCACCCAAATCAACAATCAACCATTCCATTGCGCCAGTACCTTCAATTTTAGCAGGCATACCGTAGTCATGAGCAATACTTGATACCGCTTGCGCCATCGCTTTCAATTGACGGTCTGTTCGCCCTGTTGCCAAAACAAAATAATCGGCAAAAGAACATTGACCCTGTACATCCATCAACACAACATCTTGCGCCTTTTTATCATCCAAGGCTTCCGTAACAGCTTGGGTTAATGTTTCCAATGTTTTATTCTCACTCATTCCTGACCTCTATTAACATCGCACGCCCCATAGGCGGCGCATATCTCATTACTTTTCTTAGCATCCAACACTGTGGATACATCTTGCCCTGTCAAAATCGCTTGGCGAATCTGACTTGCCGATATATTCGGTGGTGCATCCTGAATATAACTCACACATCCAGCACAAGGCTTGCTTGGTGATGCCACCACCCGCCACTCTTGATGGTGGCAGGCTTGTTCTCCCTCTCGGTTCACCACCACAACATGACACAAGCTTTGGTGTTGTGGGTAGCCCACCCAAGTTGGCATACCTTGCCAAGCATCCATGCCCATCAACCAATAAGGCACAACATCAAGGTTGTTTGCAATACGCTGCATACTCTCAATCGAAGGTGTCGGACAACACGCATTCACTTCCCAGTCCAAAACCTTTACAGCCGATACCTCTTTAAATAAAGCTTGCACCCAATGCAGGCGCTGCTCTGCCGATATGGATGCTGTCAGTGAGCGATGAACCGCTTGACCCACGGGGATCACCCAAACCTCATCCAAAGCCAAGACATGTTGCGCATAAGTCACCAAAGCACGGTGTCCCAAATGTGGCGGATCAAAACTACCACCAAACACCGCTATTTTTTTCATGACTCGAACTTAACTGCGCACCTCACCATGCCCCAGAACAATCCATTTCTGCGTGGTTAAACCTTGCAAACCTACAGGGCCACGCACATGCAAGCGATCCGTTGAAATACCAATTTCAGCACCCAAACCATACTCAAATCCATCGGCAAAACGGGTGCTGGCATTCCACATCACCGAAGATGAATCGACTTCACGCAAGAAACGCTGCCCTGTTGCATAGTCTGCCGTAACAATAGTTTCCGTATGAGAAGAGCTATATTGCGCAATATGATCCATCGCTTCATCCACCGATCTGACAACTTTGATGGATAAAATCGCCGCCAAGTATTCTGTTGCCCAATCCTCATCACTGGCTGCTTTTACATCCAAACCTTGACATGCCTCTTGTGTTTTTTCACAAGCTCGAACTTCCACACCCTTAGCAATCAAGTCCGCCACAAGGCGCGGCAATAAATCTAATTTATGCTGATGTACCAACAACGTCTCCATAGCATTACATACGCCATAGCGGTGGGTTTTGGCATTCACAGCAATATTCACAGCCATCGCTTCATCAGCTTCGGCATCAATATAAACATGACAAATACCATCCAAATGCTTAATCACAGGCACCTTGGCATCTGCGGATACACGTGCCACCAGTGATTTTCCACCACGAGGAATCAATACATCCACATATTCATCCGCCGCCAACAATGCGCCAACCAAAGCACGGTCGGTTTGTTCAATCAATTGTACCGCATCCTCAGGCACACCCGATTGACTCAAGGCTTGCCGTAAAACCTTGGCAATGGCTCGGTTTGAATGAATCGCTTCCGATCCCCCACGTAGAATCACCGCATTACCTGATTTCAAACATAAAGCCGCAGCATCTACTGTCACATTCGGGCGAGACTCATAAATAATCCCGATCACACCCAAGGGGACACGCATATGCCCAACCTGAATCCCCGAAGGACGGTACACCAAATCCGAAATCGCACCCACGGGATCTGGTAATGCAGCAATTTCTTCCAAACCCTGCGCCATGGACTCCACACGTTCAGCATTGAGAGCCAAACGATCCTTTAATGCTGGCTCAAGATTATTTTCATCCGCAGCCTGCATATCCAAAGCATTGGCAGCCAATACATCTGCCATATTAGAGCGCAACAATACGGCGGCTGTTTTCAAGGCTTCGTCTTTGGCACGCGTTTCTATCATACGCATCTGACGTGATGCTGCTTTTGCCTTGATGCCTAACGCTTGAATCACTTGTTTTGCTTCGCCCATGCCTAGCCCCCTACTTTTTACCTATTAATACCAAATTATCTCGATGAATCACCGATGAAAAATCCATATAACCGAGAATACTCGCAATATCTTGACTTGAGCGTCCAATAATACGACACAAATCTTCTGCATTGTAATTGCACAAACCTCGTGCCACCACACCTTGTTCAGACACCACTTCAATACATTCACCTTTATCAAAGCGACCATGTACCGATTCAATGCCAATGGGCAACAAACTTGCCCCACCATGCCACAACGCCTTTGCAGCCCCTGCATCAATATTCACTTGTCCAACCACGTTCAAAATATCTGTGATCCAGTGTTGATGACGTGTTTGACGATCTGCCCCGCATAAAAATAAAGTGCCCAAGTCCTCACCTGACATCAATTTTGATAAAGCACCATCGCATTGACCATTGATAATCGCCGCCGCAACACCACCACGCGTGGCAATATCGGTGGCTTTCAACTTACTCAGCATACCACCCGTTCCAAATTGGCTACCCACATCCCCTGCCATGGCCATAATACCTTCATTTAAAACGGGAACTATCGAACAACGTTTCGCACTTGGGTGCTGATTGGGATTGGCATCAAATAAGCCATCCACATCCGTCATCATTACCAGTAAATCCGCATGCACAGCCATACCCACCAACGCACCCAAGCAATCATTATCGCCAAATTTAATCTCTTCAACCACCACCGTATCATTCTCATTCACAATCGGTGTCACACCCAGTGAAAAAAGCGTTTCACTGGTGTTGCTCGCATTCAAATAACGGCGACGATGACGTAAATCATCCTTGGTCAACAACATCTGCGCCACTTGCATATCATAGGTTGCAAACGCTTCACGATAAGCTGCCATCAACCAAGGTTGCCCAACCGCTGCTGCGGCTTGCTTTTCATGCACCGATAGTTCTTTACCCAACCAGCCCAAGTGCACCCGACCCAAAGCCACAGATCCAGAAGAAACCAAACACACTTGGATACCACTTTCTTGTAAGCGATGAACTTGCAAGGCGATGTGTTGCACACGATCCATACGAATGGCAGTTTTAACATCGGTTAACAATGAGCTACCTATTTTTACCACAACACGACGAACATGCTTCAAATCCTGACGCGTATGAATCAATCGCTCACCTCATCCAAAGCCCCGACTGATTCAGCATGCACGGCAGCTTGAACCTTCTTGACAGTCGCATATAAATCATAAAGCAACACTTGCACACCTTCACCTGTGACCGCAGAAATCATATAGCAATCAGGATTAAGCTGACGCGCTTCGGCAAGGGCTTGTTGACGATCTTCAGCAGATAAAATATCCAATTTATTAAGCACCAAATAACGTTCTTTTCGCCAAACTGAATCGCCATAACCTTTCAATTCTGATTCAATTTCATGCACTTGATCGGTAATACTTTGTCCATCAGGATGCAACACATCCACCAAGTGTAACAGCACACGTGTACGTTCAATATGCTTAAGAAATCGGTGCCCTAAACCCTTACCTTCATGCGCTCCACCAATTAAACCGGGGATATCTGCCACCACAAAACCATCACCATCATCCATAAACACTTGCCCAAGTGACGGCGCTAAGGTGGTAAAAGGATAGTCTGCAATTTTGGGTCGTGCATTGGAAACTCTTGAAATAAATGTTGATTTCCCTGCATTGGGCAAACCAACCAAACCAACATCCGCCATGGATTTTAACTCAAGAAAACAGTCACTCGCCTCACCCTCTGTACCAGGCTGGGCATACTTGGGCGCGCGGTTGGTACTACTTACGAAGTTGATATTGCCCATACCACCTTCACCACCATGCGCCAATGTGACTTTTTGACCATGCTCGGTTAAATCAAACAGCTGTGCGCCATGTTCATCCTTTACGACCGTACCCACTGGCACTTGAACCACAATATCTGCACCCATACGACCGTGCATTTTGCGTCCAGCACCCGATTTCCCATGCTCTGCAAACAAGTGCTTACGAAGATATAACTCCTGCAAGGTGTTTTTATCACGGCTTGCTTCGAGAATAACATGCCCACCACGACCACCATTGCCACCATCAGGGCCGCCTTTTGGGATATACTTTTCACGCCGAAAAGAGCGGCTACCAGCGCCACCATTTCCCGCACGAACATCAATTTTCACTTCATCAATAAAGCGCATACGTCATTCCTTCTCCACTAGCCCACAAACACAAAAAGAGGGCACGTTTCCGCGCCCTCTTTCAAAGATTCATTTCAAACAAAAATTAACTTACAACGCGAACTGTTGTACGACCTGCACGTTTGAAATATTCAATTTTACCATCTGTCAAAGCAAACAATGTATAGTCACGACCGCAACCTACGTTATCACCTGGACGAATTTTTGTTCCACGTTGGCGAACAATGATATTACCCGAAATCACCACTTCACCTGCATATTTTTTCACGCCTAAACGCTTGGAATTGGAATCGCGACCATTACTGGTGGAGCCGCCTGCTTTCTTATGTGCCATTTCTTAGCCTCCAATCGCGCCGATCTTCACAGCCGTGAACGACTGACGATGACCCTTGGTTAAACGATAATTTTTACGACGACGTTTCTTGAAGATTACAACCTTCTTATCGCGTGCCTGTTCAGTAACCACAGCTTTTACACTGCCTTCTGCGATGTCACTACCAACTTTGATAGCATCACCTTCGCCAACTAAAAGTACATCTTCAAAGACGACTTCTTGACCAATTTCGCTGTTAAGCTTCTCAACGCGCAGGACATCTCCTTCCTGAACGCGATACTGCTTACCACCGGTACGAATAACTGCGTACATCTATATTCTCCAGTATCCTAATCTCTAATAAATGATGCAACAAAACCCTTTTTAGGAAAATAAATTTCCTAAAAGGGCTTTGTTGACATTAAGCTGCCTTTGCAGGCTTGCCGTATTTCTTATAGAAGCGTTCTACGCGACCTTCAGTATCCATCACCTTCTGCTTACCCGTATAAAACGGATGACAAGCAGAACAAACTTCTACATGAATGTCGCCTTTGGTTGAACGCGTCTCAAATGTGTTGCCACAAGAACAGGTTACATTGGATGTAACGTATTCAGGATGAATGCCAGCTTTCACGTTGCTACTCCTGTTAACTTCAAAAAGGCGGCGATTTCTAACCTAAACGCCACTACTTTTCAAGATAATTATTTCCCACCCATCATAAACAAGGGGTTACTGGGTTTTCAATCGATATGTGCATGAATTTTTATGCCACCATCAACACATGGATATTGCCTTAAAATTCACACACGATATTTACTTCTTTAAATAAACCCAACCAAGGCTTGCTTACAAAGCTGCATGACAGGATCTGGATATAAACCAATCGCCACAATAGCCAAGGTACTCACAATCACCACAGCTTGCATGGCAGGGTTTTCAATGAAATTGAAGGTGACCCGTGCATCATCAAAGTACATATACTTCACGACACGCAAGTAATAAAAAGCACCCACCACCGAGAAAACAATCGCCAACAGTGCCAAGTATAAATGCCCTGCCCCAATCAAAGGAAGAAGCACCGCATATTTTGCCCAGAAACCACCCAAAAATGGAATACCAGCCAAGGAGAACAACAACAAGCCCATGGCTAAAGCATAACCAGGGCGAACTTTGGAAAGACCTGCAAAATCATCCAATAACTCACCATCCATACCATCTCGACGCATCAAAATAACGATCGCAAACACACCCATATTCATAAACAAGTAAACAGTCAGATAAACCAAAGAACCAGTATAACCTGCTTCATTGGCAGCAATCAGTCCCAGCAAGATAAAACCCACATGACCCACTGTTGAGTATGCCATCATGCGTTTGATATTACGCTGTGCAATCGCTGCCACATTACCAACAACAATCGTAATCGCTGCTAGCACCACCAAAATATTGGTATAATCGACTTGAATTTCTGGAAAGACATCGTGCAAAATACGCATAAAAATGACAAAGCCAGCCACTTTGGGTGCCACTGAAATAAAAGCTGTCACAGGGGTGGGTGCGCCTTCATAGGTATCAGGTGTCCACATGTGAAAGGGTGCAATCGATACTTTAAATGCCATACCTGCCAACACAAAGACCAAGCCCAACATGACCACACCATGCGCCGATTCATTGGCGACACCCAATGCAGGACCAATCGTTGCAAAACTAAAGCTTGTGGTCACCCCATATAGGAATGTGATGCCATAAAGCAACATACCTGATGCAAGCGACCCCAGAATGAAATACTTCAACGCCGCTTCAGACGAGCGCAACACATTGCGTTGATAACCCACCAACACATAAATACTCAATGCCATCAACTCAAGACCCAAATACATGGTGACAAAATTATTGGCAGAAACCAAGAACATCATACCCAATACTGAAAACAACATCAGACAATAATATTCACCCATGTTTTCTTCATCCTTCATATAATCAAACGAAAGAATAACACCGAAAACCGTTGCCAATAAAATAAGTAGTTTGGCAAACGAAGCCAAAGGATCCATCACAAAATAGCCATAAAAACCTGTTGTCGAAAGCCCTGTTGTCACTTGAACCACGGCTACAGCAGTGACAATGCAAACCAAAACTGTGGCATAAGCCACCCACTGTTTCTTATCTTTGGGAATAAATAAATCCCATATCAAAAGAACCATCGCCATCACTGCGATAATCATTTCAGGGAGCAGCAGCCCTAGATGCTCAGGGAATGGAAATGGGAAAGTTACGTGTGCCATGATTACCTCAATGTCCTGTTAGATGCGCCGCAGCGCCTTGAGCAATCAGTGCTGCATCCGCCAGTTTACTGCTTGTTGCTTGATCCACCAAGTGAGCCACTGTTACATGCAACAAATCCAAGGCAGGCGCGGGGTACAAACCCAACCAAATGACCAATACAATCAATGGTGCAAAGAATGAAAATTCTCGCACATTCATATCTTTCAGCGTTTTCACCTCATCTTTCACCAAATCACCCATCAACACACGCTTCACCATCCATAAGGTATAACATGCTGATAATACCACACTCGAAGCTGCGATAATGGCCACCCACTTCATGGAAAAAGGCATATATAACATCGCTTCAGGGGATGGGTTAAATGTACCCAACAGCACCATAATTTCTGCTACAAACGATGAGGCACCAGGTAATGCTACATTTGCCATGGCAAAAAACATCATCACCACTGCAAACACGGGCATCACATTCACAACTCCACCATACGCCGATATTTCACGCGTATGCATGCGATCATACAAGACACCCACACACAAGAAGAGAGCCGCAGCGACAAAACCATGCGAAATCATGCCAAATACAGCACCTTCAATAGCGATTTCAGTAAACATGAATGTACCCAAGGTGACAAAACCCATATGTGCAATCGAGGAATAAGCAATAAGACGCTTCAAATCTGTTTGCATCATCGCCACCAAAGAAACATAGACAATGGCAATCAAACTCAAAAACACCATAAACGGTACAAAATATTGTGAGGCATCTGGTAGCATCGGCAACGAGAAACGCAAGAAGCCATACGCGCCCATTTTCAACAAAATACCCGCCAGAATCACCGAGCCTGCGGTCGGTGCTTCGGTATGTGCATCAGGCAGCCATGTATGAAAAGGCCACATCGGAACTTTCACAGCAAACGCCACAAAGAACGCCAAGAAAATCCAAAATTGCCAATCAAAATTAAACGGATAGTCCATGTATGCCAACATACTAAAACTACCACCTGTTTTGAAATACATCGCCATAATGGCAATCAACATCAAAACAGAACCACCCAAGGTGTAAAGGAAGAATTTTAGGGTTGCATACACACGGTTTTTGCCACCCCATACACCAATAATCAAATACATTGGAATCAACATGGCTTCCCAGAAAAAGTAAAACAACACCGCATCCAAGGATGCAAATACGCCAATCAATGTGGTTTCAAGAATTAAGAATGCCAACATATATTCTTTCACACGTGTTTGAATACAACGCCATGCAGAAACAATACACACAATCGTCAACAAACTTGTCAACACAATGAATGGCATGGAAATACCATCAATACCCAGCGCATAATTGATATTAAATGATGAAATCCATGGGTGCAACTCTTCAAACTGCATGTGCGCAGTGGTATGATCAAAAGATAACAACAACGGCAAGGTCACAACAAATGTTGCCACTGAAACCGACAGGGTTGCCCAGCGAACAGCTGCATCATCTTTGACAAACATCCAAATAAACAATGCGCCTGCCGTTGGCAAGAAAATACTCAAGCTTAGAATGGGAAAGCCCAATACGTTATACAACGATTCCATGAATCTCCCCTATGCCTTCAACAACAGCCACGTTAGCAAACCAAACACACCAATCACCATCCCATACGCATAATGATAAACCATGCCTGTTTGCATCGTACGCAGTTTGGCTGCACCCGATGCCACTGAATCAATAATCCCACCATGCACAATGCCTTTATCAATCATGCCCAAATCAGCTTTTTGCCAAAGCATTTGACCCAAACATTGTGTAGGACGAATAAAGACTTTTTCATACAACTCATCCCAGTACCATTTGTTCAACAAGAAGGTGTATAAAGCTGGAAATGTTGCTGCCAATTTCGCAGGCATGACCGATTCTTTAAAGTAGAACCCATAAGCCAAAGCAATACCGCCAACCGCCAACCAAAATGGCAATGTCATAAAGAATGGATCATGTCCCTCAAGTTCCAATTTCAACAATGGATTATGTGCATCCAATACAAACAAAGAGTGACCAAAGAAGCCATTCACCACTTCAGGGTTGGCAATGTCCAACACATAGACACCCCATAAACCTGAACCCAAAGCACCCACCGCTAAAATCATCAAGGGTATAGTCATCACCTTCGGGGACTCATGTAAATGTTTTTTGGTCGCCGCAGGCACACGATCCGAATTATGAAAAGTTAAGAAGAACATACGGAAGGTATAAAATGCCGTCATGAAGACACCTGACAACAATGCCCAATAACCGACTTCACTGACCCATCCCATGTCTCGAACCATCGCTGCTTCAATAATCAAATCTTTTGACCAGAAACCTGCAAAGGGTGGAATACCCGCCAATGCCAACGCAGCAATAAACATGGTGATATAGGTAATCGGCATATATTTACGCAACTGACCCATCTTACGAATATCTTGCTCTGCCAACACAGCATGAATCACCGAACCTGCCGCCAAAAATAATAAAGATTTAAAATAGGCATGGGTCATCAGGTGAAAAATCCCTGCCGAGTAAGCCGATACACCACATGCCACAAACATATAACCCAATTGCGAACATGTTGAATAAGCAATCACACGTTTGATGTCATTTTGCACCAAGCCAATCGTTGCACACATCCAAGCTGTCACCGCACCCACCAAAATAACCGCCGCCAAGGCTGTTTCAGAGTATTCAAACATCGGTGATAAACGCGCCACCATGAACACACCTGCTGTCACCATCGTTGCCGCATGAATCAACGCTGAAATCGGTGTGGGGCCTTCCATGGAATCAGGCAACCAAACATGCAATGGCACTTGACCTGACTTACCCATCGCACCAATAAACAGTGCCAAACAAATAAAAGTAATGGCATCCATTTCCCAACCAAGGAAGTTTAAGACATGACCTTCTGCTACAAATGTAGAAACCATAGCAAAGACTTCACGATAATCCACCGTACCAAAGTAATACCAAACCGCCAAAATACCCACAGCAAAACCAAAATCACCCACACGGTTGACGATAAAAGCTTTCAGTGCTGCATAATTCGCAGGTTCGCGTTTGAACCAAAAACCAATCAACAAGTATGAGAACAAGCCCACTGCTTCCCAACCAAAGAACAAGGTGAAAAAGTTATTGCCCATCACCAAGACCAACATGGAGAAGGTAAATGCTGAAATATAAGCAAAGAAACGCGAATAACCGGGGTCACCATGCATATAACCAATGGTATATAGATGCACACAGGCTGAAACAACCGTGACTGTCACCATCATAGCAACCGTCAAGGGATCTATCATCATACCTACGGACACCATGAAATCTTTCGAAACCATCCATGTCCAAAAATTACCATAAAAAGAAGCACCATGTAGCACTTGAACAAATACATCCACAGATAAAACAGCCGCCAGAATCACCGCCGAACAAGTTATAAAGTGTGTTAATTTTTCTTTTAAAAACCAACCAAACAAGCCTGCTGCCAATGCAGCCAGCAAGGGCAAGGCTGGAATTGCCAATAATTCAAACGTATTCAACGTTGTGATGGTTTCTCCCACGAAAGCCTCCCCTAACCCTGCAATGTATTGATATCTTCAACATCAATTGAACGACGGTTACGATAAAATGAAACCAAAATCGCTAAACCGACCGCCACTTCCGATGCTGCGACTGTCAACACAAAAAATACAAAAATCTGACCCGATATATCCTGTAAATAATGCGAAAATGCCACAAAATTAATATTGACCGCCAATAAGATAAGCTCAATACACATTAAAATGGTAATCACATTTTTACGATTCAAGAAAAGACCAATCACACCCAAAGAAAACAAACAGGCAGCCACAATCAAATAATCTGATAAACCAATCATGATTACATCCTCACCTTACGCAAACGATCTTCTTTGCGTACATTCACTTGTTTGGAAATATTTTGGTATTTGGCATCTTGGCGCGTACGCAAGGTCAATACAATCGCACCCACCAAAGCAACCAACAAAATAATCGCGGCAATTTCAAAGCCCAATAGGTATTGGGTATACAAGATTTTGCCAATTTCAACCGTGTTATTGACATCTTTTCCGAAATGTCCGACCGCTGCAATCGCATCCGTATGAAAAATACCACTGCTGGCTGCACCAATAAATTCAATCAACAAAATCAATGCAATCATGCCGCCCATCGGTAAATATTGCAGAAACCCTTCACGCAGTTTGGCTTGATTCACTTCCAACATCATGATGACAAACATAAACAACACCATGACTGCACCCACGTAAATCAAAATCAAGATGATGCCCAAAAATTCGGCATCCAATAGAAAAAACAAACCTGCGGAGTTGAAAAAACAAAAAATCAAAAACATCACAGAATGCATGGTATGTCTTGCCAACACCACGCCCATGCCACCCACAACTGCCATCGTTGCAAACAGATAAAAGAATCCAGCTTCAAACATTTCCCCTCCTAATCCCTATCTGACACTTAATGATATTTTGCATCGGCTTCAATATTGGCTGCAATTTGAGATTCATAACGGTCACCCACATCCAACAACATATCTTTGGTATAATACAATGCTTCACGGGTTTCACTGGCATACTCAAAATGTTGGGTTTCAACAATCGCATCCACAGGACATGCTTCTTGACATAAGCCACAATAAATACATTTGGTCATATCAATATCGTAACGCGTGGTTCTACGGCTTCCATCTTCCCGCTCTTCCGATTCAATCACAATCGCCAAAGCAGGACACACCACTTCGCATAACTTGCAAGCAATACAACGCTCTTCACCTGAATCATAACGACGCAAGGCATGTAAACCCCGAAAACGTGGGGATAATGGCGTGCGTTCTTCTGGGTATTCCACCGTGATTTTTGGTTTAAAGAAATAACGCATGGTGAGTGCAAGACCTTTCACCAGCTCCCACAACATCCAAGTCTTAAACGCATGTTTAATCAACTGCATCTTAAGACCTCCAAGGCTGGTAGTAGCCAATCATATCACTTAAAATCGTTAAACTACTGTTCAATTCGCCCGCATAAGTAAACAAGCCCAAAACCGCAATCCAAGCCAAAGTCCAAGGTAAGAATACTTTCCAACCCAAACGCATCATTTGATCATAACGAAAACGTGGGAATGTGGCGCGGAACCAAATAAAGACAAAGATGAAAAAGCTCGTTTTCATGAGCAGCCAAACCGTACCTGGTATAAAGTCCAAGGCAGGAATCGGTGCATCCCATCCGCCCATGAAAAGAATCGAGGTGAGCAAGCTAATCAGAATCATCGCACCATATTCAGCCAGCGAGAATGTGGCAAACCACATACCTGAATACTCCACAATATGACCCGCAACCAACTCTGCCTCGCCTTCCACCAAGTCAAACGGTGTACGGTTGGTCTCGGCACAGCCTGAAATAAAGTACACCAAAAACATAGGGAACAATGGAATAATATACCAGTGCCAGAAGCCACCTTTCTGTGCATTCACAATCACCGATAAATCCATACTACCTGCCAACATCAATACACATACCAAAGCAAAGCCCATGGATATTTCATAAGAAATCATTTGGCATGTTGCGCGTACCGAAGCAATCAAAGCATATTTGGAGTTCGATGACCAGCCAGCCATCAATACGCCATAAATCGCCAAGCTAGAAATGGCTAGGATATACAAGATGCCCACATTCAAATGAGCAATCGCCATCACATGTGCTGTATCCCACAAGCCAAACAGTGTTGTTTCACCAAAAGGCACCACTGCAAACGCCACCAAAGCAGGTACCAGTGCCATCACAGGTGCAGCAACAAACAATATTTTATTGGATTTAGCAGGAATAATGGTTTCTTTCAAGAAAAGTTTTAAACCATCAGCCAGTGGTTGCAACAAACCAAGCGGCCCCACACGGTTACAACCCTTACGCACTTGCATCAAACCAATCACACGACGTTCAGCATAAGTTATATATGCCACAGATAAAGCAATCGGAACAGCAATCGCTAAAATCTCCAACGCCCAAATCAGCCCTGTTAGCGCCATATCGGTCCACTCCATTACTGACCTCCCCCAAGGCTAGCCATGACTTCACAAGATAAATCACCTGCAATGCCACGTTTAGCAATAAATAACACGCCCTCAACCACATCATCACGTACACCCACATCAAATGTGAAATCTCCAGATGCTGTTCTAACCAAACACGCTCCAGGCTTCAAACCTGCGGCTTGCAGTGTATTTGGATGAAGCAAGACATCATCCAAAGCACGAATATGCCCTGCTTCTGTCAATGATTTCGAGGCTCTCACCCATGCACCTTCACGATACATCGAATAACGACTAATCACATCCAACGCCATCACGGGTTCAATACCTGTTGGTAAAAATATGGCATCTTTTTGGCGAGCGACTGGCATATGCCAAGTATCATCCACACAGTCACTCCAAAGCACAGCCAAGCTCGGCAAATAGCCTTGAACCAGTGTTCTAATTTCACGCACATCAACAGCAGGAACATCCACATCAAAGCCCTGAATTAAACGCATCATGACCTTCCATAAAGGTCGTCCTTCGCCCAATGTTGATAAGGGTTCATCAGCATTTCGCACATTACCTGACATATTGATAAACGTACCATCCACTTCAGAATAAGCCGATGCAGGCAACATCACATCCGCATATTCAGATACATCACCAGCAACGGCACCAACTTGTACCAAAGGCACCTTGCCCATCGCACGTTTGGCTTGCATGGAGAACAAACCATCACCCAATGGATCACTTCCAATCAATAACAAAGCATCCAATTCACCATCATGAGCGGCATCAAACAAATCACTAACGCTGGTTCGAATATCGCCAAAGACCGCACTCAACAAGGAGGCATTCATGCCTTCTGGAATCAAGTTCCGTGCATCGCGACCTTCTTCGCCATGACCTGAAGCTCGCGCTATCAAATCCAAACCATGAATCAACGCAGCAGCATCTGCATGCGAACGAATTTCTTCACCCACAAGTAACGCACAAGAGTCTGCCAACAATGCGTCCGCCAACAATTTCCCTGCTTCATGACGCTCAGGCACAGCTAATAACCAAGCATCCATACCTGCCGCTGTTTTGCCCAAATCTTTCAATTGCTGCATCGCTCTCGCAATCACTGCACCCCATTCACGCGGGCGAATCAAAGCATCATGCGTTAATTCACTGTTGGTGCGGTAATTCATAGCACCAATACGTGTTACAGGTTTATCCGAAAAACTACGTTTGCGTAAACCTTGCATCAAAATAGGCAAGCGTTGGCGCAAATCAGAGCCTAAAATCACCACCTCATCGGCAGCTACAATGTTTTCAGGCGTCATCCCAAAGCCTTCTTCAAAGGCAAAAGGACGCATATCACGACGATGCAAGTCAAAGGCAACCTTGGCATCTTTAAAAATGCGATCATGCAACAAACGAATGGAAGTCAATCCTTCAATGCTCCAATCGGGTGAAAAAACAATACCCACGCGCTTATCTTTTAACAAATTCACTGTTTTTTCTACAGCAGCATCCCAAGTAACCACCTGCATCCCTGAATCAGTACGGATGGATGGTGTTAAGATACGTGCATCCGAACGAAATGAATCATGCACATAGCGACCACGGTCACAAATCCAAGATTCACCCATATCATGGTCGGGTTTGATACGAATCACTTCATCACCCCGTGATTCAATCACAATATCACAACCTTGGGGGCATTGTGTACATGTACTCTTGTGGCGTTTTACCTCCCAAGGACGAGAAACATCGTGCGAAGGCTTATCCAGCAACGCACCCACAGGGCAAATATCTGCCAAGTTCCCTGACAATTCAGAAGCCAATGCATCTTCAACCACACCTTCAATACGCATGTGATCTGAACGGTTCAAAACGCCCATATCACCTGTACCTGCAATTTCATCTGCAAAGCGAACGCAGCGTGTGCAATGAATGCAACGGGTCATACATGTGCTGACAAAGGGGCCAAGGTTATGGTCAACCACAGCACGTTTAATTTCTTTATAGCGACCATGGTCTGGTCCATGTTCAACCGCGTAATCTTGCAGCTTACATTCACCACCTTGGTCACACACAGGACAATCCAAAGGGTGATTGATGAGCAAGTACTCCATGATCATCTCACGATCTTTACTCAAACTTTCAGAATGCGTCGTCACACGCATACCTTCACCCACTGGCGTACAACATGATGCCGCTGGCTTACCCCAGCCCTCTACTTCAACCAAGCACATACGGCAATTGGCAGCCACAGAAAGCTCTGGATGATAACAAAAATATGGCACATCCGCACCATGCGTACGACATGCTTCTAAGATGCTCGTTCCAGATGAAACGGTCACCTCTTCTTCATTGATAAATAAAGTTGTCATGCAGCCTTCTCCATCAACCTTGCGCGAACTTCATCGGGAAAATGTTTTAATAACGACAAAATGGGTGCAGCAGCACCATCTGCCAACGCACAAATCGTGCGCCCTGCCATATGCGTTGCTGCATCATGTAGAACCGTTAAATCTTCTTCACAACCTTGACCATTCTCAACACGTGTCATGACGCGCTCCAACCAACCCGTACCTTCTCGACATGGCGTACATTGACCACATGATTCATGGGCATAAAAATGCGTTAAACGACGGGTTAAGGCAATCACATCCGCCGTTTCATCCATGACAATAATCGCACCCGAACCCAACATCGAGCCAGCCTTCATCATGGCATCATACGTGAGCGGTGTATCATAATGTTCAGCAAGCAACCATGGCGTAGAAGAGCCACCTGGAATAATCACCTTAGGTACTGTACCATGCTGTAAACCACCACAATACTCTTCAATCAACGTTTTCAACGAAGTACCCATCGGCACTTCGTAGTTTCCAGGCTTGTTCACATGCCCCGAAACTGAGAAAATTTTCATGCCTGTATTATTGGGTACACCAATCGCTGCGTGCCAATCTCCGCCAAATTCTAAAATCGCAGGAATGGTTGCCAATGTTTCCACATTATTCACCACCGTTGGGCAACGATAAAAACCTTCAACTGCAGGAAAAGGAGGTTTGAAACGTGGGCGACCAGGGCGGCCTTCCAACGATTCAATCAATGCTGTTTCTTCACCACAAATATACGCACCAGCACCCCGATGCACCGTTAAGTTCATGGAAAAATCTGTGCCTAAAATATTCTCACCCAAAAGGTTCGCTGCATACGCTTCTTCAATGGCAGCATCCAACACATTGGCTTCATGCAAAAATTCGCCGCGAATATAAATATAGGCATCTTTTACACCCAAGGCAAAACCCGACATCAACATACCTTCAATCAGAAGGTGTGGATCAAAGCGCATAATATCCCGATCTTTAAAGGTACCCGGTTCACCTTCATCCGCATTACATAACAAATATGTTGGCTTACCCGTATTACGTGGCACAAATGACCACTTCAAACCTGTTGGAAAACCAGCGCCACCTCTTCCACGTAAACCCGACTTTTTCACTTCATCCACGATACGTTCCTTATCGAAGTCTTTCAGTACCGTCGGTAAAAATTTGTATGCACCATTTTTTTTCGCAACAGCCAAA
The DNA here is from genome assembly GCA_002746295.2 of Zetaproteobacteria bacterium. Taxonomy (GTDB): domain Bacteria; phylum Pseudomonadota; class Zetaproteobacteria; order Mariprofundales; family Mariprofundaceae. Next base: position 13,182 of record NVWS02000102.1, on the reverse strand, counting down.
GAGGTCTGATTTTCAAGGTGAATACGGTCAAAACAAATCGCTTTAACCTGTTTGGGATCCGATGAAATCATGACTGACCTCCAGATACCCGTGTAATAAATGCATCCATATAAGTCGCATCCACTTTTTCATGGTATTCATTGTTAATCTGAACAACAGGCGCACCACCACAAGCCCCAGCGCATTCCACTTCTGTCACAGTAAACATGCCATCAGCTGTGGTTTCACCCACTTCAATACCCAAGCTTTCTGTCATATGCGCCAACAATTCATTGGCACCATTCAACATACAACCCGCATTCGTACACACTTCCAACAAATAAGTACCACAAGGTTTTTCACGAAACATGGTATAAAACGTGACGACTTCACGCACCACCATCAAGCGCAAATTCAAGGTGTCTGCAACCAATTGTTGAGCAGCCATCGACAAATAACCAAAATCTTTTTGAGCCATGTGCAAAACAGGCAACAACGCTGAACGCTTACCTGGATATTTCTTCACCAGCACATCAATTTCTTGCAAACGTTCAGAAGTAAAATGAATCTCGTTTTGCAAGCTCATCGATCCACCTCCCCAAATACAATATCTTGTGTACCAAGAATCGCCACAACATCAGCAATCATGTGACCACGACACATATAATCCAAAGCTTCCAAATGCGCAAAACCCGCAGCACGTACTTTCATGCGATAGGGTTTATTGGAACCATCCGATACCAAGTATACGCCGAATTCACCCTTAGGGTGCTCCACTGCAGTATATATTTCACCTGCTGGCACATGATACCCCTCAGAGAAATATTTAAAGTGATGAATCAATGTTTCCATATCACCTTTCATATCGGCGCGATCAGGGCTACTTAAACGTCCATCACGCGATTTAATGTCACCAGGGTTCTCAAGCAACCATTCAATACATTGGCGGATAATTTCATTGGATTGACGCATTTCTTCCACACGCACCAAGTAACGATCATAACAATCGCCCGTTGCACCCACTGGAATATCAAATTCCATTTTATCATACACATCGTAAGGTTGTGTTTTACGCAAATCCCACGCAACACCAGAGGAACGAATCATAGGACCACTAAAACCCCAAGCCAACGCTGTTTCTTCATCCACAATCGCAATATCAACATTGCGCTGTTTCCAAATGCGATTTTCAGTCAATAAGGTTTCATATTCATCCACATAACCAGGAAAAGTGTCTGTAAAAGCCTTAATTTTTTCCAACAAACCATCGGGAAGATCTTTACTCACGCCACCTGGACGGAAATACGCTGCATGCATACGCGCACCCGATACTTCTTCATAAAAATCGAAAATATCTTCGCGCTCACGAAAACAATACAAGAAGACCGTCATCGCACCAATATCAAGTGCCACCGCGCCCAACCACATACAATGGTTCAAAATCCGTGTGAGTTCCGCAAACATCACACGAATATATTGCGCACGTTCGGGTGCTTCCACGCCCATCAGCTTTTCAACAGCCAATGCGTAAGCATGTTCATTGGCCATCATGGATACATAATCAAAACGATCAAAATAGGGTACATTTTGCAAGTATGTTTTTTGTTCAAATAATTTTTCAGTGCCACGGTGCAACAAGCCAATATGTGGCTCCGCGCGTTCAACCACTTCACCATCCAACTCCAACACCAAGCGTAAAACACCATGCGCTGATGGGTGTTGAGGGCCAAAATTTAGGGTGTAATTCTTAATTTCAGCCACGGTCAGCTCCTGGCCACGTTTTAGGAATAAGCACACGGTTTTCCACCGCATTGGGACGATAAACACAACGCCATTGCTCATCATCAAAGAACATCTCAACACGCCCTTCCACTGGGAAATCTTTGCGCATCGGATAACCTTCAAAACCATAATCCGTTAATAAACGACGCAAATCAGGGTGGTGGTTAAAAATAACACCATACATTTCAAAAGCTTCCCGCTCAAACCAATTGGCAGTTGGCCACACTTCAACCACAGAGTTCACCAATTGACGTGCATCCACCTGTACTTTTAAACGCAAACGTTTGTTATGTTGAATAGACAATAAGTTATAAACAACTTGGTAGCGACCATCTTCTTTCACAAAACTCGGATATTCCGACATATCCACGCCACACAAGTCCATCAACTGTTCATAGCCTTGTTGATCTTTTAAATAATGGCACGCTTCAACAATACGATCACAGCGCACCATGACGACGGTACAATCCAAACTCTTAGAAACTTCAAGAATCCCATCGCCAAATTGCTTTTTCAAGCCCACAACCTCGGGCAAATCTTGTTGCTCTTCTTTTATGTCATTCATCATCAGTTACCGTGCAATTGTATTGGTGCGTTTGATTTTTTCCTGCAATTGAATAAAGCCATACAGCAAAGCTTCGGCAGTCGGGGGGCAACCTGGAATATAAATATCAACAGGTACAATACGGTCACAACCACGCGTTACCGCGTAAGAATAGTGGTAGTATCCACCACCATTGGCACACGAGCCCATTGAAATCACCCAGCGAGGCTCTGACATTTGGTCATATACCTTACGAAGTGCTGGTGCCATTTTATTACACAGCGTACCTGCAACAACCATCACATCGGATTGACGCGGCGAAGGACGAAACACAATGCCGAAGCGATCCAAATCATAACGTGATGCACCTGCATGCATCATTTCAACCGCACAGCATGCCAAACCAAAGGTCATCGGCCACAATGACCCAGCACGCGCACCATTGATGAGTTTATCTGCCGTTGTGGTGATAAAACCTTTATCAAGCAGTCCTTCTATTCCCATTGCAAGGCTCCCTTGTTCCAGGCATAGATATATCCAACCAATAAGATTAATAGAAACAACATCATTTCAACAAAACCAAACATACCAATTTGATCCAACACGACAGCCCAAGGAAATAAAAATGCTGTTTCCAAATCAAAAATAACAAAAAGGATGGCAATCAGATAAAAACGGACATCAAAATGGATTCGCGCATCTTCAAAGGCCTCAAAACCGCACTCATAAGGCGATAATTTTTCATCATCAGGCTTTTGTTCCGCGACCAACACGGTTATCATGAGAGGCATGGCTCCCATACCTAGAGCAACCAAAATAAAGATAAAAATGGGTATGTATTCGTTCGCTAAATATGCCGCGCCCATTGCACCCTCCCCTTTGTAATTCTCAGCACCAACACCCCTGTTGACACCCTACAGACTCAATCTGCGGGTCGGATTTCTAGCAGAAACATTATTTTCGTCAATATTTATCATGAATGGTTTTTCATAAAGACCGCTGGATTCACATTCATATTTAAAACATCTTATCATCACACATCTTCATGCTTCCAAGCCATTCAAAAAACTAAACTCACTGGGCAGACCATGCATCACATGCCCTTCAAGGTCGTACTTTTTTGTACCTTGCACAACCCATTCAGGTTGCTTATTCATCCATGCCGAGAAATCACCACGCAACATATCCACACTCTCCGCAAGATCAGCATAAACACTTAATTTCCATTTGTTTTCTATGCTATGCAGGGAAAACATCACAGCACCCAAGCCATCCAAATCCACCCGCCCATGCAGTAAAAAACCACCCGCATTTTGCTGACGATGCACCACACCCCTTGCGCCACCATGTTGCCGCTCATGCAACATCACATACTGCCCCGAAGCCCCCCGTTCCATCACAAAAGGCAAATCTTCCCCATCCATTTTATGCCAGCCTTGCTGTGTTGTATGTATCACACGTTTACCCACATCCGCTTGTGGGTCTTTCACAGCCTTTTGCGCCAACATATCCGCCAACATCGAAGCTGCATGAGCTTCATGTAACAAACGAAACTGGGCAGGCATCTCTCGACTCAATAACAACAACCAAACATTTCCCAAGGGCGTATTGGGCGGCACTTGTGCACGCAAGCGATAGCCACCCAATGATAAAATAACCGAACCTTCCGAATCTATTGCCGTCATTTTCGCTGTGATGAGGCTCCCATTGGGCCACGGCATTTTGGGCGCAACATCTGACTTACTTCCCATTGGCAAACTTACAATCTGAGCCGCCAAAAGGTTAATCATGCGCTACGCACCTTTTTGCAACATCAACATTAATTTTACCTGAGCCAATGGCATGTTTAAGGTATCTGCAATACTGTCCAATGAAGCCCCTTCCCGTTGCATGCGTAAAATCTGCGCCACATCCATCACACCCTGCTTATTTTGCGGAGCAGCTTGTTCCACACGGTTTGAGCGTGCGGCTACTTGCACAGGTCTCATCTCTAACTCTGCTTGCTTTGCCTTCAATAATTCACGCGCTCTTGAACTAAACTGTGGTTCAATATCATCATCCAAAGCATCCGCTTGCATGGCCACAGATAAGGGAGATGTGCCACCAAGCTCCGCCACCTTACTGGGCTTTTTTTCTTCCTGTCGTTGCAGCAATGAAATTTGATTCAAGGCATCGTCCAATAGCGCCGTCGCTTCTTGCAATTGTGCCGCAGCCTCAAGCAAGCCCGTTTCAACACGTTGCGTTCGTTGAGCTTGCTTCCACCAAAACGCCCACATCCCCAACAACACAACAATCAATACAATATCCACACCGACAGAAAAAACATTCGTCGGCATTATGGCAAGCCACATATCTACCATACCCATTCACCCCACATCATTCTTTTACATCCAACTTTAAACTTCCTCGCAACCGCACAACCATCTGGCTATGCAATTGAGAGATACGTGATTCTGTCAAACCCAACACCAATGCCACCTCTTTCATCGTCAGTTCTTCATAATAATACAAGGTCAGCAAAACCATTTCACGCTTGGGTAAGCCTTCAATCGCCACTGCCAGCTTCTCAACAAACTGCTGGGTTGCGGCTTGTCGTTCGGGCATCAAAGCTTCATCCCCTTCAAGCATATCCAACACATTCATTTCATCATCTTCACCCATCACCGAAGGAAGATCATCAAAATGAACCACCGACATACTGCGCACCTGATCGAGACGTTTTCGATATTCGGAGACATCAATGTCTAAATATGCCGCCACCTCTGCTTCTTCTGCGGGGCGACCTTTTTCTTGCTCCAAAGCAGCCATTGCCAACTGCATAGATTTTGAAGCATCTCGCAAACTTCTCGGCATCCAGTCAAAAGCCCGCAAGTAGTCAATCATCGCGCCACGCACACGGTAAGAGACAAAAGTTTTAAACTGCACCTCTCGTTCATCATCGAAACGTTGCGCACCATCCAACAAACCCAACACACCCGCATCAATCATGTCATCCAGCTCAATCGAAGCAGGTGTACGGCGCATCAATTGATCCGCATGATAACGAATCAAAGGCAAGTATTCCGCCAACAAACGCTCGGGATCATTGAGAATCGAAACTTCATTTTGCACATATTCCTTCACACCACTCATGGTGTTGACTCCCCATCATTCGAGTCCTCATTTTGAGGAGATAGCATCACATTCAACCACGCTAAAAGCATGCCCATCCAAGCCGCGCTCACAGCCAATACAAAAACACGAAACACTGATTCATTCCAGCCAACACCTTGTACCACACACACCGCCAAACCGACCAATCCCCCTGCCAGCCCCCCACATGCCGCAGCATAAGAGACTTTCAGACTCATACAGGCACGCCAACAGTTTGCTCCTCGCTCAAACTCTGACCAAGACTATGCTCCCAAAAAAATTGCAACCCACCCTGACGTGAATCATCACGCGGTCGTGACAATACAGTCTTCAGCGTTGCATCCAAAGCCTTGTATGCTTCTCCATGCTCCAGAAGTTGTTGGTGCTGCACTGCTCTTTGCACGTCTTTTGAACTCGGCATACAACCCACATAATCCAATTGCACATCCAAATAACGATCGGCCACCGACATCAAACGACGAAATGTAAGTTCACCTTCAAACGCATCCACTTGATTCACCAACACCATAAAACGATGCACATCTCGCTGTTGTGACAACACTTTAATCAACGCATAGGCATCCGTGAGCGATGTCGGGTCAGGCGTTAATACCACCAAAGAAGATTCCGCCGATGCCACGAAAAATAACACGTTATCACCAATCCCCGCCGCCGTATCAATCAATACCAAATCATAATCTTTGGCAGCCTCACGCATTTCATCCATCAAAATTTGCTGCTGATTGGAACTCAATGCCGATAACTCCGCAAAACCACTACCGCCAGGTAAGACATCAAAGCCTTGCTTGGCATGTATCAACACCTCCGACAAACTGGAACGTCCTGCCAACACTTGCTTCACAGATCCACGCCCTGAAATACCCAGCATCACGTCCACATTTGCCATACCCAAATCAGCATCCAGCAACAACACACGCAACCCCTGCCGCACAGCTTTGACAGCCAAATGGATGGAGAAAAAAGTTTTCCCCACACCACCTTTACCACTACTGATGGCAATCACACGCGGCGATATGTTGTCTTCATCATTCTTCGTCATGATGCCTCCTTAATGCGCTGACTTTGACTTTCCAGCAATGCTGTCAGTGATTGGGGAGTCAACCACCCCATTTGACCCGGAACATCCGAACCAAAACCACCATACGAAAGCCCCAATTTAGAAACCATCGCCCAATTGATAATTTTGCCTGGGCGTGCTGTTTCATCCAGTTTGGTAAATGCGAGTTCTGTCATTTGAATAGCATCCGATTCTGCCAACAAAGCCATACCATCATTTTCATCCATATTCGCAGGCATGACTAGAATGCGATGTGTGCATGGCAGTTGATCCCAAAGATCAAATTGTTTACGACATGCTGATACCCGTTGGGCATTCCAGCCTTCGGTATCAATAAGCATGAGCTGTGCCGTTGACATACTCGCCAAAGCCTCAGGCACATCACCTTTACTACGCAACAAGGCAAAAGGTGCTCCCAGTACGCCAGCATAAGATCGCAGAGCATCACTTCCCCCCATGCGAGCTGTATCGGTTGTCATCAAACCCACACGTACACCACGCATACTGTAATGGGTTGCCAATTTGGCTGCCAACAACGTTTTTCCACCACCCGAAGGCCCTGCCAGCAACACAACAGCCGGTGTTTTTCTTGGTGTAATTCGCGTTGCCCAGCGCAACGAAGAAACACCAATGGGAAGGTGGTTCGCGTAAGTATTCGCCAAATCAAATGCATAGGCAGGTGCAACACCAAGCTTTACCAAATGATCAAACGCTTCCTGCGTGGGTTTATCATTCATTGTCTTGCGTAAGCTGTCCGTTTCTTTGCGCCCCAAACCTTCAACAATACGCTCCAAACGTTGCATAGACGCTTCAACCTTACGTACATCCATCACATTTTCAGGTCTTTGCTGATTCGATTCGACCTGTTTTGAATTTAGATTGGTTTGAGGTGATGGGTTCGTATCCAAGGCTGCATGCACATGCCACAGCTTGTTGCCTTGGCTATCAATACCTTCCATATGATCCAAAACCACAGCATCAGGTCCCAATTCCTTGCGAATCAGAGCCAATGCCTCATGCAGGCGGGGGGCTGTAAAAACTCTAACCTGCATCACGCAAACTCAAACTTGCCAATGTCTTCACTCCCATATCAGAAGGCACCTCACTCACCGAAATCACAGCCACACGCCCCATCACCTTACTCAAGGATTGGGAAAGCAGTGAACGCAATTGTGGTGTCGTCAACAACACAGGAACATCCACATTCTGTTGCGCTGCTATCTCATTAAACCGCATAACAAAGCGTTGCCAATACTGGATTTCAAGCGGCAGCATGGACGCACCACCAGGCTGCATGACACGCTCCATCATCATTTGTTCCAATTCACCATCCAGTGTAAACACTGGCAGCTCGCCTTGACCATCTTGATAGCGTTGCACAATGGTTCGACCCAAACGGAAACGCACCATTTCCACCAACAACGATACATCACGCTGCTCACCTATACCATCTGCCATGGTCTCAATAATCAGCAATAAATCACGAATCGGCACCCACTCACTCAACAATGCGCGCAGCACATGCTGCAACATACCCAGAGACACCTGTGTTGGGATAATATCATCAATCACTTTCGGATATCGCTCGGACAAGCCATCCACCAGTTCTTTAACCTGCGCACGATCCAGCATATCAGAAGAATGCTTACGCAAAATTTCTGTCAAATGTGTGACAATAACAGTCGAAGGTTCCACCACTGTATAACCCGATAATTCCGCTTGTTGGCGTTTATCCTGAGCAATCCAAAGTGCAGGCAAACCAAATGCAGGCTCTTTTGTTTCAATGCCTTCCATACGTGGGCCTGTCACTTGCCCTTCTAGAGCCAACAATTGACGCGGCCGAATTTCACTGCGCCCCACTTCTGCACCACGCACCAACACCCGATAGTCACCCACACCCAACTGCAAGTTATCTTTGATATGCACAGGTGGTAAGATAAAGCCAATATCTTGGGTCATTTGGCGGCGTAAAGTCTGCAAGCGTTGCAACAAGCCCCCATCATGTCCGCCTTCAATCAAATCAATCAAGCCATACCCCACTTCCAAACGAAGCGGATCCACCACCAACAATTCAGACAACGATGCCTCGGCAGGTTTTTCAGCTGCAACAGGGGCAACATCTTCCCCACTGGGTTTCGCGGCTTGTTCTTGTTCATCTGTCCATAAAAACCAACCACCCATGCCAAAACCAAGCCCCAGCAATAAAAAGGGAATAAAAGGCAAGCCAGGAACCAAGCTAATCAACAACAGTGCGCCAGCAGCAATAAAATGGACTTTGGGATGCGCCGTAAACTGCGTGGTAATTTCTGTGGCCAACTGATCGTTACCGCTGGCACGTGTAATCACAATGCCTGCGGCGGTTGAAATCACCAGAGCTGGAATTTGAGATACCAAACCATCCCCAACCGTCAACAAACTGTACACACTCATGGCATCACCAATGGCCATGCCCTGTTGAGCTGTACCAATAATTAAACCTGCAATCAGGTTAATTGCCGTAATAATGAGACCTGCCACCGCATCACCACGCACAAATTTTGAAGCACCATCCATCGAACCAAAAAATTCAGCCTCACTGGCAACAGTTTTTCGACGCTCCCGTGCTTGAGCTTCATCAATCATGCCTGCATTCAAATCGGCATCAATCGCCATTTGTTTGCCGGGCATTGCATCCAAAGTAAAACGTGCTGCCACTTCTGCAATACGCGTCGAGCCTTTGGTAATCACGATAAAGTTAATCAACACCAAAATAATAAAGATGATGACACCCACAACAGTATTACCACCCACAACAAACGATCCAAAACCCTCAATCACACGCCCTGCTGCACCTGGTCCTTCTTGACCATGCAATAAAATCAAGCGCGTTGTTGCCACATTCAATGATAAACGAAATAAGGTGGTTAACAATAAAAGGGCAGGAAAAATAGAAAAATCCATCGGACGCAACACATAAATAGAGGTCAGTAAAATCATCAAACCAATGGCAATATTGAGTGCCAATAGAATATCCATCAACCATAAAGGCAAGGGCACCATCATAATAAGCAGAATGCCCAATACACCAACCGCCAGCATCACATCCGTGTGACGACCAATACGTTTAAGAGTTAAAACTACGGCTTGTTGCATGGTTGCTTTATCCCCCCTGTATTGATGAAGCATGCGATAGCAATACGCCAGCCCAGTTCAAAAGATGTTGACTACGTTCGTGCGCGATAGACCTCTGCCAAAATGATAGCCACAGCTTCGAACATTTCTTCAGGAATTTCATCACCCACTTTCACAGCCTTGAACAAGGAACGTGCCAAAGGTTTATTTTCACAAATTGGCACATCACTTTCACGGGCAAGCCGACGAATTTGTTCGGCAATTTTATCTTTACCCATCGCCACTACTTTCGGCGCAGCACTTGGGTTCAGCTCATTATACTTCAAAGCAATGGCAAGATGCGTTGGATTGGTAATGACAACATCGGCTTGTGGCACATCCTGCATCATACGGTTGCGCGCTTGTTCCATTTGGATTTGACGAATTTTTCCTTTGAGCTGTGGGTCACCTTCACTTTCTTTGTGTTCATCCCGCACTTCTTTCATCGACATTTTCAAGGACTTGGTATGCTCCCAGCGTTGATAAAGCACATCTGCAAGCGCAATGACAAAAAACAATGCCGCCACAACCCCTGCAATTTTCAAGCTTCCACTGACCAGCAATGCAGCAATATCATCCACCCCCTTGCGTGATGACATCATGGTAATTTCTAGCATATTATTTAAAACGACCCAGCACACCGATGAAATAATCACCAATTTAAGAATCGACTTTACAAATTCCGCCAATGATTTGGTTGAAAATAGGCGTTTAAAACCTTTCATCGGGCTTACTTTTTCCATTTTTGGCTTCATCGTTTCAAAGGTAAACACAGGCCCTGCCACCAAGAATGCCACCAACATACCCAACAACATGACAGGGATCGCCACGGGCAATATCATCAGCATGGCATCCCAAAGAACGGAAGCCAAAAGTGTTTGCATCCCCTTAGGTGTTGTATCCAACTGAACTGTTCCCGATAAATAAAGCACCATCATATTCATCATGTGAGATGCGAGCCAAGCCCCCAAACCTGTCATGGCAAGTGACGAAATCAGCAAAAATGAAATCGCCGTTGCAGGCTCTTTACTGGTCGGTACTTGACCTTTCTTTCGCGCATCATCAATCCGTTTTTGGGATGCGTCCTCGGTCTGTTGACTTTTATCTTGGTCGTCAGCCACCCGATAAGGCTCGCATCATACTGGGCAACTGCTGCCCCAACGATGCAAAGGCATCATTCGTCAAAGAAATGACGGCGGGAAGCGACAGTGATAAGGTGATCAGTCCCACACTCAAAGTAATGGGGAAACTGACAAAAAACACTTGAATTTGAGGCACTGCACGCGCGGCTAAACCCAAGGCAACATTGACAAAAAACAGCAACAACAAAACAGGTGCCATCAATCGCACACCCAGCTCAAACATCTGAGCAGCGGCATCATTCAACAAACCCCAACCTTGAAACGACCAAGGCTGTCCAATGGGTAAAACTCGAAAAGAATCAGCAAGTGCCAATAAAAAGGCATGATGCGCACCAGAGTCCAACCAGAGTAACATCGCAAGAACACTCACAAACTGTGCAATAATCGCGCCTTGCGCCGATGTTGCAGGATCGAATACATTGGCAATCGCCATACCCATTTGAAAGCTCATCACCTGACCCGCAAATTGAACCGTGGCAAAAATAAGATTGGCAACCAATGCCAATACACCCGCAAACAGCATTTCTTGCACCGCCAACAACACAAACGTGAGGGGTTCGGGCTTAATGGGGACAACATTTTGTGAAACAATGGGATATAAGAGAAAGGTAATCATCAAGATTAAACCCATTTTCACAGGCTGTGGCACCAGTTTATGTCCCAAAACTGGAATCAAAATCATTAAAGCACTCACGCGCAGAAAGATGAGTATTGCAACCATTACATCCTGATCAGAAGGCATAGGGAATAACATCAAAGAACCTTAATTCAATAAACCTGGAATACTGTTGAAAATATGCTGCGTATAAGCCACCATTTTTTCAATCATCCAGCCTGCTGCCAGTACAAGAATCAAAAACACTGCAATAATTTTAGGCACAAAAGTTAATGTCATTTCTTGAATTTGTGTGACGGCTTGAAACAAAGAAATCAGTACCCCCACCACCAATGCTACCAAAAGCATCGGCATGGATAACATCAGTACCATTTTCAGCGCATCTACACCATAGTGAACAACCATATCAGGATTCATAACAAGCTTAAAAGCAATATATGTACCAGTATGGAAACGATTATATACTCAAGCCAACATCATCACAGTAAAAGCAACAGTAAGACGACCTCACACACTTCAATACCAGCACCCAAACAGTCACCATTCATGCCTCGGATATGATGCTGAAGAAAAAGATGCCACAGCCATAAAACAAGCGGCGCAAGCCAAAGGTTGGCAGGAAAGAAAAACGATAAAAGCATCAAAACAATACACCAAAGGATGGCGTTTGACCTGCTTGAAATATCTTGAATGGCAGCCGCAAAGCCTTGGGTTAAAGCTGGCAGTTGTAGCCAAAAGAACACGCCGACACGCGCCCAGACAGGTATCAACATCAAACTCCACAACAAGCCATGACTCAATAATATTTTCAATAGGATCAATTTCGCTGTCACCAAAAGAATCAAACTCATGACACCAAAACTGCCAATATGAGGGTCTTTCAATACTTCAAGGAAACCCGTGGAATCACCATGCGATGCACCCAAAGCATCCGATAAATCTGCCAAACCATCGGCATGCAAAAAACCTGTGATACCAAGCCACACCAACACAGCCAGCCATGCACCCAACCACACATCGTATTGCATACCCAGCCATGCCGCACCGCTAACAGATAGTCCAACCGCTAAACCTGTAACAGGCAGCCAAGGCAATATTTTTGCCATATCCACTTGTTCTTTTTGTTGCGGCATGGGGATAATCGTCATCCAACGCATCGCCTCAATCAAGCCTTGCGGTATCATGCTTGAACACACGTTGGGTAAAATTTTCAAATGCCTCTGCATTGGCTTCTTGAAACGTGAAGTTCTCTCGGCATTAAAATACCGAGGTCGTCTTCTTCACAGGCGTGAATTCGGGTGCTTCCAACCCTATTTGTTCAATATTCTTTGCAGCATTAATGTCCCTATCATGGATATTTTTACATTGTGGGCATGTCCATTCTCTATCAGAGAGTTTCAATGCGTCATGCTTGTAATCACATCCAATCGTAGAGCAAAGCTTGCTGCTTGGTTCCCATTGTCCAATTTGAACAATGATTGAACCATGCCAGTGAGCCTTGTATTTCAACTGTCTGACAAACTCACTCCAGCCACAATCGGATATGGCTTTTGAGAGATGTCGGTTTTTCATCATGCCCTTCACGTTAAGCGTTTCAAGATAAATCACTTGGTTTTCGTTCACTATCCGCTTGCTTTCTTTGTGCAGGAAATTCTTACGTTGATTCGCAACCTTCTCATGCAGCTTCGCTACACAGATTCGTTGATTCTTTCGGTTTAGCGAGCCTTTTTGCTTGCGTGACAATCTTCGCTGCGATCTT
>NVWS02000101.1 GCA_002746295.2 Zetaproteobacteria bacterium | reverse complement strand
GTGTTTTCTTTTCGAGCCCATCACCTCAATTACCTACTGCCATTACGTTACACCAGCAACACCAATCCCAACCCGCAAAGTCCGACCCATGTCAACACGCTACCCCAACCCACACAAGCCCAAGAGGTTCGTTTTCAATTAAGTTTCAAAACCAAGCTTAAAAACGACATTTTGGGTAGCTATGTGAACCTTTGGTTTGGCTTCACCCAACAATCCAACTGGCAGCTTTACAATACCTCACAATCAGCACCCTTTCGTGAAACCAATTATCAACCCGAATTGATACTTTCCATCCCCACTTCTTGGTCTCTGGGAGATACTTACATACCACTGTTAAACCTTGCCTTAAACCATCAATCCAATGGACAATCGGGACCTTTTTCACGCAGTTGGAACCGTGTTTACATCGAAACAGCCCTTAGCCATCATAATTTTTTTGCCGATTTACGTGTTTGGGCACGTTTGCCCGAGTCCGCCAACAATGATGACAACCCTGATATTCTTCAATATATGGGCCATGGTGAGCTGGGATTAACATGGTTTCAAGGTGATGGCGAATTATCCATTCATAGCCGCTACAGTTTTTCAGGACATAAAGGCGCGGTACGCGCCAACTGGAGTTTTCCTATCCATGGTCACCTCAAAGCTTATGCTGAATTCTTCAATGGCTATGGCGAAACATTGATTGATTACAACCATTATCAAAGTGTCGCTTCTATCGGATTTCTACTCTCAACTTGGCATTAATTTCGCTTCACCACAATGCTACACCACACCTTGCCAACCAAAGGCCAACATCAAGGCCAACATTGGCGCACCTGAATTTATTTTCCCATTCTGAACCCATGCCAAAGCTTGCTTACGTGGCAGCCAGAAGCGCCGAATATCTTCATGCTCAGTAACAACACCGCCGCCATCACCCACTGGCTTTGACTTATCCACCAAGCCCAAGTAAACTGTGATATGTTCTGATGAGCCACCTGGCGTGGCGTAATATTTACCCAAGTAAGTCATGGATGTCGGAGCATAACCTGCTTCTTCCACAGATTCACGTCTCCCAGCCGCTTCAGCATTTTCACCTTCATCAATCATGCCTGCGACCACTTCAACCAACCAAGCTTCATCCTCACAAACAGCCGCACCAATACGAAACTGTTCAATCAATAAAACTTCATCACAACTTTCATCATATAAAAGCACTGCCACACCTTTACCACGCTCGATATGCTCTCGCTCCAAGCTCATACGACCACCTGAAAAACGCTCATGTTCAATGCTGTATTGATCCAACTGGAAGAAGCCTCGGTACAGCGGGCGTTTTTGTGTGAGTGTGTATTTCATAACCCTAAGCTTAACCACAACTTTCCGAAAGCGCAGCAATGTTCTATGCTATCGGCATGAAAATATTAGTGGTGGAAGACGAAGAGCGAGTAGCGCAATTTATTCAAAAAGGTCTGAAAGAAGAAGGGCATGCTGTGGATGTCTCTTACGATGGCGAAGACGGTGGTTTTCTTGCCGAAGTCAATGAATACGACCTGATTATTTTGGATGTCATGTTGCCGAAAAAAAATGGCATTTCTGTTTGTCGTGAAATTCGAGAGCGTGGTGTCATTACCCCCGTATTGATGCTCACAGCCCGTGATAGTATTGAAGACCGTGTGCGAGGTTTGGATGCAGGGGCTGATGATTACCTGATTAAACCCTTTGCTTTTGATGAATTACTGGCACGTGTTCGTGCTTTGTTACGTCGCCAGTCTGAACATAAAACACCCACCCTGCTTATCGCAGACTTGGAATTGGATCCCATGACCCGCCTTGTCACCCGTGGCGGCAAGCCCATTCGCTTGACCACCAAAGAATATGCTTTGCTGGAATACCTTATTCGCAATCAGAACAAAGTGCTTTCCCGCACCCGTATCGGTGAGCATGTCTGGGATATGAACTTTGACCCCGAAAGCAATGTGATTGATGTTTATATCAGTCATTTACGCAACAAAGTTGATAAAGGTCAAAAACTTCCCCTATTGCACACCATTCGTGGTCAAGGCTACCTACTAAGCGATGATAGCCCTCTGATTTAGGACTTCGACTGATGTTAAAAAAGCTGCGTTACCACATGTTGGAAACCTTTCGAGGTCGTCTGGCTCTTTTGTATATTGCCATTGAATTGGCGATTCTGATTTTTTCGGCATTGGTGATTTATATTTTTTTATCACGTCAGGTATACCAAAACATGGATGAGGTTTTACTTTCCCAAGCTCAAGCCATTATTCAGGATTTGGAACATAGCAACAACTTTTATTGGTTTTCTATCCTTGAAGCCTACCAACGCGAAACAGGTGATAGTTTGGAACTCATTTCCGCCAATGGCACCATTCAATATGCATCGGATAAAAGCATCATCAATGCTGGTGGAAATGCAGTCAGTTTTGCTTTGGGTCAGGCCATGAATGGATCGCCTGCTACGTTTATTTCAACCGAGTCACTCTTGGGGAAAAAAAATATGCGCGTGATTTCCATGCCTATTCACCAAGGTCACCACATCATTGCCACCTTGCTCATGGCGCATAAAAGCAGTGAAATTCAAGCATTTTTTAAACTTTTATATCTTATTGGTGGTACTTTGGGTGTCATATCCATCATTTTATCATCATGGGCAGGCTATATGATGGCAAAACGCGCCCTCCGCCCCATCAAAACCATTCAAAAAATTGCACGTAAGGTCGCACATGGTGATCTAAGCCAACGCTTACCCGATCATGCCAAGGAGCGTGAAATTGAAGATTTGATGCAAGACCTAAATTCCATGTTTGAATCCTTAGAGTCCAGTTTCAAATCTCAAAAGCGATTTACTGCCGATGCTTCCCATGAGTTACGCATGCCTTTAACCATTCTTAAAGGTGAAATTGAAGTGGCACTTCGCCACCCACGCGATGCCGATGAATACCGCTCCATACTTAAGCAGCACCTTAAAACGGTTGCGCGTATGCAATATATTGTGGATGATTTACTCACCTTAGCCCGCTCCGATGCAGGCATGCTAGAACTCCAACAACAACCCGTTGATTTATCTCTTTTACTACAAGAAGTCGGTCAACAACACCTTATTTTACTCTCCGAACGCCATATTCATTTGGAAATGGATATTCAGGATGACTTGGAAGTCATGGGCGATAGCGGACACCTTGAACGCGTCTTTTTCAACCTGCTCGGCAATGCTCACAAGTATGCCCCTGAACACTCCACCGTTTGGCTCACTGCCTATGCCCAACAAGAACAAATCTCCATCACAGTATGTGATGAAGGACCAGGTATTGCCAAGCAACACCAAGCCCTTTTGTTCAACCGTTTTTATCGCGTAGATGATTCGCGAGCTCGGAAAAAGGGTAGTGCGGGTTTGGGCTTGGCTATTTGCAAACATATTGTTGAAGTCCATCAAGGCAGTATTCATGTCGAAAGTGATGAAGGCAAAGGTGCATCATTCATTGTCACCTTGCCGCTCATTTCGGTCAACCCCAACCACCAAGCCCGTTTACAACAATTACTTGATTGATGTTACGCACTTAATGAAGAATAGGCGTTATTTTCAAAGCTATGAATCCCCTGGCAGAAGCATAGGAACTAGCATTGACTTCTTTTTTCACCACAGAGTCACGGAGACACAGCGGAGGTTCTTCTCGTTCCCACCGTCCTCGGTGGGAACGCATGCCTAAAAAACCATTCCCGTAGAGAAGCACGGAAGCTATAGTCGTTTAAGTATGAATACTACATTATACTGTCGTCACCCTCGAATGCTTTTATCGAGGGTCTATGGATAGATTCCCGATAAAATATTTCGGGAATGACGGTGCTTTAATACTTGAATCACTAT
>NVWS02000100.1 GCA_002746295.2 Zetaproteobacteria bacterium | reverse complement strand
TGTGGGCGCAGCTTCACTATCTTTCGCCACCTTATAATTTTCTGCAATGATGGCTCTCGTAGCTCAGATGGATAGAGCGGCCCCCTCCTAAGGGGCAGGCCACTGGTTCGACTCCAGTCGAGAGCACCACATAGTAGTATCAGGAAGACCCGTAGCCCTTGTGGTTTCGGTTTTTTTATTACCTAGTGATAGCAGGTAGTTCTAGGAAGTCACAGGAAGTACCAACAATTTGTTGGTTCTTTTGCATTCCTTGCCTAACTCCGCGAAAAAGACCAACAAACGGAGGCGTGGTTATGGGGATGATTGAAAAAGGGTTTTCTTTTTCTGATATGTTCAGAATACAGCTATTATCAAAAAATACAGCCTAAATTGAACCACACTCAACTGACCCAGTGCCTAATACTTGACCTAAATACTAGGTTTTATAATATCTCGCCTTGATATGGTCATTTTAGTATGGATTTACCCTTTAAATTGTCATCCTCACGAAGGCGGGGATCTATCACTTTCAATAGATGCTCGATAAAAGCATTCGAGCATAAGGTGGTAACTTCATCATTTAAAATACTATATATGATACCTTGGGTGGTATCTCGTTAGGAGTATATATGCGATTAACAAGTAAGGGACGCTATGGCGTGTCTGCAATGGTGGATTTAAACAAACATGGGGCAGAACATAACCCTGTGACTTTGGCGGCAATTTCGGAGCGTCAATTTATATCCTTATCTTATTTGGAGCAGTTGTTTCGTGCTTTAAGATTGGGTGGTTTGGTGCGTTCCATTCGTGGTCCTGGTGGCGGTTATCTACTCACCCGTCCTGCTGCTGAAATTACCGTAGCTGATGTGATTCGTGCTGTGAATGAGCCAATTCGAACGACCATGTGTGAAAATGCGATTCGCGGTTGCCATCGTGGTAAACGCTGTGATACGCATCAACTTTGGGATGCGATGGGACAATATATTTACCGTTTTTTGGATGCAGTGAATATCCAAATGGTTTGTGATAAAGGTGTGGATTTGGAGCGTTTAGAGTTTGCTCCCATGGCAGACTATGTATCGCCAGCGACTGAAATAAAAGAAGTGGTGATGACACGGCGGTGAAGTATTATTTTGATTATAACGCCACCTGTCCGATGTTGGATGTGGCTTTGGATGCATTTTGTTGTACGGCTAAACAGGCTTCAGGTAACCCTTCGAGTATGCATTGGTCGGGGCGTGCTGCAAGGCGAGCTTTGGATGATGCCCGCGATACTGTTGCCCATGCTTTGAATACCGAATCGGGTTCGTTGATTTTTACCGCAGGTGGCACTGAAGCCAACAATATGGCGATTTATGGAAGTTTGATGCGTGCCAAGCAAGGCAATGTGGTGGTTTCAGCCATCGAACACCCATCGGTATTAGAAACTATTGAACATTGGTGTAAGCACTTTGGGCATGACTTAAACGTGATTCGCCCTGATCGTCAGGGGTTGATGGATGCTAAGAAATTTTGTGCGGCTTTGAATGAAAAAACAGTGTTTGCCAGCTTGATGTGGGCCAACAATGAAAGTGGTGTGATTCAACCTGTGCATGAGATAGTCAAGGTATGTCGCCAACGTGAGATTCCATGTTTGATTGATGGCGTGCAGGCACTGGGTAAAATCGCCACCGATGTCAAAGCTTTGGATGCAGATTTCGTATCTTTTTCAGCGCATAAAATTGGTGGTGCCAAAGGTGTGGGTGTATTGGTTGTACGGCGCGGTTCTGCTTTGGAGCCTTGGCTTTTGGGTGGTGGGCAAGAACGCGGACGACGTTCTGGTACAGAGAATGTTCCAGGTGTAGTGGCATTTGCAGCAGCTTTGGGCGTGATGGATTATGCATCTTGCGCCCATGTTCGTGATGATTTTGAGCAGTACCTCAAATCCTTGATGCCAGATGTGACCGTGCATGGTGATAAGGCTGAACGTGTTGCGAATACGAGCATGTTTACTGTGCCGGGCATGGATGGTGAAACCTTGTTGATGCAATTAGATTTGGCGGGGTTTGCGGTGGCCTCAGGCTCTGCATGCTCTTCTGGTAAGCGAGAACCTTCGCATGTGTTGCGCGCCATGGGTGTCGATGACCGAGCGGCACGGAGTTCATTGCGTGTCAGTTTTGGTTTGGAACACAGCCAAGAAGATGCACATGCTTTGGTGGATGAACTGGTGCGAATTCGTGCTTTATTAAGAAAAATGGCGGGACGGTAAAATATGACAAACATAGATATTACATTGACCGATGCAGCCGAACAGCAAATGCAAAGTGTGTTAAAAGGTTTGGGGAAAACAGCACTTCGCTTATCGGTACGTGAAGCGGGTTGTTCGGGGCTAGAATATGTCTTGGAAGATGTGAATAAGGCATGTGATGGTGATTTAAAACTAAATTTGGATGGTTTTTCCTTGTTTTTGGATCAAGATTCTTACCAAAAAGCCTTGGTAGGTTTGAATATTGATTTTCAAAAAGACGCATTATCATCGGCTTTCGTCTATGATAACCCCAATAAAAAAGGTGAGTGTGGTTGTGGTGTTTCATTCACCATTTAATGCGTAAACCCCCAGCAGGAGTGACCATGATACATGTACTACTTTCTATTTCAGGAAAAGACAGAGCAGGCATTGTGCGAGATGTCGCAGAGTCTTTGGTCAATATTCAAGCCAATATTGAAGATTCATCGATGACTGCCTTGCGTGGACGTTTCACCATGATGTTGATTGTACATCTCAATGATGCTTCAGATATGGGGGAATTAAAAGCGACCTTGGCTGAACTGGAACAACGCACCGCTTTGACTGTACAATCGCAAGTCCTATCTGAAGATGAAGTACAACACCTCTCCCCAGAACCTGATTGTGTGATTACTGTATCAGGCGCAGACCAAGCGGGGATTGTGTATGCTGTGAGTGATGTATTGGCAGATGTTGGTGCTTCGATTGTGGATGTTTCAACCCAAGTTCGCAGCACCGATGGGGGTGATATATATATGATGGCACTGGAAGCTGTAAGCCAAGGTCGCAGTGAGTTGTTGACTTCCCGTTTGCAAGATACAGCCCGTCAACTGGGTGTGGAGATTCAATTGCATGATCTAGCTAGCGATATTTTGTAAGCAGCAATCATGATGAAGGTTCTTCAACATCCCCATGCTGTGTTACGAAAAATCGCGGAAGAAGTTCATGATTTTAATGATGTTCTTTTAGCACTCTGTGAATCCATGCGACGTTTGATGCAAGAAGGTACGGGTGGTGTTGGCATTGCTGCCCCGCAATTGGGTGTATCCAAGCGTGTGGTGGTGGTGGATTGTTCATTGGGGAAGCATCCGTGTAAAAATCATGGTTGTTTGACGATGGTGAATCCTCTTATTCTCGAACAATCGGGAAAATTATTGGGGCGTGAAGGTTGTTTATCTGTACCTGATTGGGTGGCAATGGTGCCACGTTCTAAAAAAATCACCGTGCAATATCAGAATGAACATGGCGCACTTCAGCAGTTGAAGACTTCTGCTTTTGAAGCGCGAGTGATTCAACATGAAGTGGATCATTTGGATGGTGTTTTGTTCATTGATCGCGTGTTATCCACCCATGATTTGGTACGTCGTATGTGATGATGGCGGAAGCTTTGCTTGTATCGCGCATGCCATGAACTTTGGAGCTTTGTTATGTCCCGTTATTTCTTTGTCTTGATGTTGCTTTTCTTGCCTGTATCAACTTGGGCCAATGAGGTGGATATGCAACACCTGAATCCATTACTGGATGGCATCATGAAGCCTCATCGCGTATTGATTGATATTCGTAGCAAGCATTCAGATGGTGAACATGATATGTCAACCTTGATTGCCTTGGCAGAAAAACGCGGTGTGGAAAGTATGGGGTTTACGGAGCATGATCGTTTTTCAATTCGTTTTGGTATTGATCCTATTCCTCAATGGTTGGGTTATAGTCAACAGCACCCCTCACTTTATACAACAGGCTTGATGCCATTTTTTGATGATTTAAAACAGCAGCGTTTACAGCATCCTGAGATACAATTATTTGGCGGTACTGAATCAATACCAGGCTATAATTGGACGGGCATACCTTTTGAGAATTTAGTATTGCACAATGTTGAGCGGCATCTAATTTCTTTGGGCATTGAAAAACCAGAGCAAGTCAAAGGTTTGACCAGTTATGATTTGCGTTATGGCTTGGGGGATCGCACGATTTCTTTAAGCTTTTGGTGTGCATTCTTGTTTATTTCGGTGATGTTTTTTTTATTAAAGCGAAAGCGAGGCATGGCGTTGTTGATGGTAGCATCCATGACAGCCTTTTTAGCCACATGGCTGATGAAACCCAAAGTCGATATTGATGCTGCGTGGATTGAAAGTGCCACAAATCAAAGCTTATTCACCATTTGGACACATCCAGGAACGCTGTCTGGTGTGCGCTCAGGACCTTTGGACGTGCAATTGGATACGCCGCCTTATAGCCAGCGTGTGTTTGAAGAACCCACGGCTGATGCATTTGCTGCCGTCTATGGTGATACGGATTTAAACACACTGGCAGGTGGCTTATGGGATCGCTATTTGATGGATTATATGCATGGGTATCATGCCAAACCAATATGGGCTGTGGCAGCTGGTGACTTTCACGCGGAAGGTCAGTCAGGCGAGTATTTGGGTAATTTTCCGATGGATGTATGGAGTGAAGATGCCAAGCCTGTGCATGTATTGGAAGCATTGCAGGCAGGGCATATGGTGGCATGGGGCATGGGGCAACATGATAATATTGCGGTGAAAGTGTTGTTTTTGAAAGATTCCGCAGGACACATCTTGCAAGTGGGCGATGAGGGACGGGTGAAAAGCCCCGTGCAAGTGGTGGTTGCCTTGCAAGAACACATAAAACGCCCATCATTGGTGCAGAGATTGCAAGGGCAGTGGATTGTGGATGGGCATACAGTGGAGAAGGTAGGGCTTCGTGTGGATGCTAAACCTACTGTTGTGAGTTTACCTTTAGAAAAGGGGGTGCATGTGATTCGTTTTCAAATAAAACAAGGTGTCAGGCTTGTCGCCAATCCATTTTTGGTACATGTCGAATGAAGATGATTACCATCCATCAACCCAATTATTTACCGTGGTCTGGTTTTTTTCATAAATGGATGATGTCAGATGTGTTCATTATTTTAGATACGGTTCAATATCATAAGAATGAATGGCAAAATCGAAACCGCATCAAAACACGGCAAGGTGCCCAGTGGTTAACCGTTCCCGTGACTTACCGCTTCCCTCAAACCATCCAAGAAGTGAATATTGCCCCTCAACCTTGGGCGAGAAAGCAAATGGCTGCGGTGGAACAGGCGTATGCCAAATCGCCTTTTTTTCAAGATTACTACCCTTCATTACAGGTATTATGGCAGCAACCTTGGGAAAAAGTATCTGATTTGAATGTGGCAGTGATTCGCTTACTGGGTGATATGCTTGGTTGTGATGCGCCCTTGTTGTTGGCATCTGAAATACGGACACACTCGGATGATCCCACGCAACGTTTGATTCAATTATGCCAAAAGGTGCATGGAACGGCCTACCTTTCAGGCAGTGAAGGACGCAGCTATTTACAACAAGATGTGTTTGATAAGGCAGGCTTAGAACTATATTTTCAAGCGGTACATCCGCCAGTTTACCCGCAATTGCACGGTGATTTTATTCCCTATTTGACGGCATTGGATGTGTTGATGAATATTGGAGATGAAGCGAAAGATGTGATTTGGGAGATGGGGGGGAAAGTTCGATGAGCAAGCAAATAAACATCAAAAAAACACGTACAATTTTGGCCTTGGCTCCACATCCTGATGATTTGGAAATTGGTTGTGGTGGCACCTTGGCAGAGCATGTAGAGCGTGGGCATGAGGTGCATGTCTTTATTGCGACCTTTGGCGATGTCGGAGGGAGCGGAGAGATGCGTAAAGCTGAACAAGAAGCTGCTTCTCATATTTTAGGGGTGAAAAAAATCCATTGGGGTGGTTTTTCAGATACCAAACTGCCGCAACTCACACAAAAATTAATGGATGCATTAGAAGATCTGATTGCTAAAGTGAAGCCTGATACGGTGTACGTCAATTATGCTGAAGATACGCACCAAGATCATCGCACCTTAGCACAAGTCGCACGTTCTGTGACACGTTATATTCCCAATGTTTTATGCTATGAAACACCATCATCAATGAATTTTGAACCCAGCTTATTTATGGATATTCATGATGTCTTGAGTCATAAAATCCGAGCATTAGAAGCCCATGCTTCACAAGTGGAAGCCACCCATGTGACCTTGAACATTCTTGAAATCGCGTTGGCAACGGCGCGTTTTCGTGGTGTGCAAGGAAAACTTTCATGTGCTGAAGCGTTTGTACCTGTCAGAATGCGTCTTTAGACATCTGTTTTATGATTCCTCATTCTCGCCCATCATTTGATGATCGGTTTATCCATGCTGTGGGCAAGGTGCTGCGTTCGGCATACACGGCTGAGGGCGAACAATCGCGTCAATTGGAACAACAAGTTCTAACTCAATGCAATCAGCCTGATGCGGTCGCTGTAGATTCAGGTACCAGCGCTTTAATGTTGGCCATTCGAGCCTTGCAAACTCAACAAACGATACAAAAGGTGGGGATTCCAGCCTATGCCTGTGCCTCTTTATGGTTTGCTGTTCATGCTGCGGGATGTATGCCTGTATTGATGGATTGTGGCGAAGATTTACGTTTGGATGTGGATCATGCTTGGAAGCTTTCCCCAACATTGGATGCAGTCATTCTGGTGCATCCTTTTGGCATGGTAGAACCCTTGATTGCAGAAGCGTGGGACTGTCCCGTCATTGAAGATATAGCGCAAGCAGCAGGGGCTATATTTCAAAATCAAGCTATCGGAAGTTTTGGTGATATAAGCATTACATCCTTTTATGCAACAAAACCATGGGGCGGGGCGTATGGTGGCATGGTGCTGGGTTCACATGAGATATGTGATACTGTGCGTATGATGAGTCACCCAGATGATGTCAATTTATCTTTGCCTTATGTGGGGCATCATCAACTATCCAATATGCATGCGGCATTGGCATTGATACGATTACAGTCTGTAAATAGTGAAGAAAAATCTCGCCAGCAACTGATGCAGTGGTTGGATATGACCTTGTCCAAATCATTACAACAAAGCATTGCTCATCGAAAACAAGGCAATGCCTTCCGCTATATTGTACGCATTGATGGTGATGTCGATCTATGTTTACAAGCTTTACACGCTGAAGGGATTGATGCTGCACGACCTGTTCAACTGCCGTTATCTTATGCGGGTGAAGCTGTGTTATGTGGTGCTAAAAAAGCGTGGGGAAACTGTGTTTCCTTGCCTGTTTTATCTGATATGAGCACCGATGAATATGTAGCGTATGCCCAAGGACTATCCGTATGTTTCCCTTGATAGATCATAAAGCCTGCCGTTTATTGCTTTTAAGTGTGGGCTTATTGTTGGCATATCCATGGGAGCTTCATGGTTTGATGACGCATGGTGTTGTACTGACATTGGCAGCGTTGTTGATTTCTGTGGGCTTGATGCCTGCTGTCATTGTGTTGGCGCATAAGGTGGGAGCATTGGATATTCCTGATGGTGGTCGTCGCTTACATCGTCAAATCACACCGCGTATTGGCGGGGTGGCCGTGATTTTGGCTGCCAATATTACCCTATTGCTTAATTTTGATTTCTCTCTGGAGCTTAAAGGTGTAGTGATATCTGGATTGATGGTGGCAAGTTTATCATTTTGGGATGATGTCAAAGAAATTTCAGCATCCATTAAGCTTGTCGGACAGTGTGTTGCCGTGATGGTATTGATTGCTTGTGATGTCCATGTGGACTTTGCGCCTGATGTATGGTGGGGCGAAGGGCTAGAGTATATCGTCACCGCCTTGTGGGTGATCGGCATTACCAATGCTTTTAACTTTTTGGATGGTATCAATGGTTTGGCGGCGGCATTGGCAACGGTGACATGTTTTTTAATGGGTTTGTTGGCATGGCATACAGATCAAACCTATATGTTCTATTTATGTTTCTCGATTGCAGGCGCAGCCGCTGGTTTTCTACCTGATAATGCGCGTTATCAAACGCCTGCACGTAGTTTCTTGGGTGATGTGGGAAGCACCTATTTGGGTTGGGTGATGGCTGCGATTGCAGTAATGAGTGATTGGTCATCACAAGGTGTCATCAAAGCGTATGCTGCACCGTTATTGATTTTTTCGGTGATGATTTTTGATATTATTCATACCACAGTTGCCCGCATTGCTCGGGGTGATGTGCATAATTTTCATGAATGGATTGCCTATGTGGGGCGAGATCATTTGCACCACCGTTTGATGGGTTTGGGGTGTTCACAAAAACAAGCCGTACTGTTGATTGTGGCATTCTCGTGTTTGATGGGGTTAACGGCATTGGCACTCATCAATAGCCCCTTGCTTAGTGTGATATTGTTATTGATTCAAGCCTTTATATTTTATATTATTTTAAGTTTTTTGATGGGGCGTGCAAAAGCACATTATGAGGAGCATCCATGACGTTGTTAAAACATTGGCAGGATATTTCAACCACATTGGCCAGCACAGATACGCGTTTGTTGGCAGTCTCCAAATACACCACAGATGAAGCTGTTCAAATATTGATCAATGCTGGGCAATTGGATTTTGCTGAATCTCGCCCACAAAATTTACGTGATCGTGCGCAAAAATTTCCGCAAATACATTGGCACTTTATAGGTCCACTACAGAAGAATAAAGCCAAGTATATCGCTGAATATGCCGCCATCTGGCACTCCCTAGCTGATTTAGAAACAGCTAAAATGGTGGCAAAACATCTTAAAGGACGAAGTTTGCCATGTTTGATACAAGTCAATATTTCGGGTGAATCACAAAAACAAGGTGTGCAGCCTGACATGTTGGATGAATTTTATGCTAAACTGGTGATGCTGCCAGCATTGCAAGTGATCGGTTTGATGGGCATGGCAGCCAAAGGTGAAGATGTACGTTTGTCTTTTCAAACATTGCGTAAGCTTCGGGATGACTTACAAAAACAGGATGGCAGCATTCGCCAACTGTGTATGGGCATGAGTGGGGATTGGAAGATTGCTGTGCAAGAAGGTGCAACCATGGTGCGTTTGGGAAGCACCTTGTTCTCTGAATACCCACTTACTCCCTGCATTTAACGGATAAAAGGTGATCATGAAAACATTAAATATAACATTTATTGGTGGTGGAAACATGGCCGAAGCGATGATTTCAGGCTTAATTGCTTCAGGGCATCAACCCGAATTGATTTGTGTCAGTGATGTGAATCCTGAACGTTTGGATGTCTTACAAGCGCAATATGGTATTCAAACTGAACTGGATAATTTACGTGCGATTCAACATGCAGATACCATTGTTTTGGCAGTGAAGCCGCAGCAAGTGGATGAAGTATTGCACCATCTTATGAACAGTGTTCGACAAGGTATGACGCTTATCAGTATTGCTGCAGGTGTGGTCATGGCTCGTTTGGAAGCCAAATTATCGGCTTCGCAAGTGGGTTTGGTGCGTGTTATGCCCAATACACCTGCTTTGGTGGGTGAAGGCATGTCGGTCTTGTACAGCCATGCAGATGACGTTCACAAAGAACGTGCTGCATATATTTTGGCATCTTCAGGGAAAATTGCTTGGGTTGATGAAGAAAAACATTTGCATGCAGTGACGGCAGTGTCGGGGAGCGGTCCTGCATATTTCTTTTTATTGGCAGAAGTGATGCAAGCCGCAGGTGAGGCATTGGGTTTGCCCAAAGAACTGGCGGCTCAACTTGCCAACCAAACAGCCTTAGGGTCAGGTAAAATGCTGGTGGAAAGTGGCCGTGAAGCTGCTGCTTTACGCACGCAAGTGACAAGTCCTGGTGGCACCACACAAGCTGCGTTGGATGAAATGTATGAAGGTGGTATGCCCAGTGCTGTGCGTAAAGGTGTGAATGCAGCGAGCAAACGTTCCAAGGAACTATCAGCATGATTTATATAGGGTATCTTGTGCAAGCCTTGGCAGGACTGTTGGATATGGCACTGACGTTGGTGATGTTTGTGGTGATTGCACGGGCGGTACTTTCATGGGTATCCCCAGATCCACACAATCCAATTGTACACATCATCAATCAAATATCTGAACCGATTCTTTTCCCCATTCGTCAGCGTGTACCTTATATGGGTGGTATGGATCTTTCCCCCATCATTGCTTTGATGATAATTTTCTTTTTACAGACGTTTTTGGTGCAAAGTTTACAACATTGGGCGGCAAAATTGATTTATTAATCAATTTTTCATGGATGGATATTTGCAAGGCTTGATGTGCCTCGGTATCATGCGCCAAGTTTTGATAGACATTTATGGGAGGCTTGGGTTATGGAACAGCAATTAACAGCTTTGATTTATCCGTTGATTTTATTTTTTGTGTTGGGTGTGGTCGCTCCGTTGCTACTTGCAAACGCAGCAGATGCTTCACGTAAATAAGTCATCGCGATTTTAATTTTTTGAAAGCCCAGTCAATGACTGGGCTTTTTTCGTTGAATAAAGCCATGAGGATATGACATTGAATAAGCATTTTATGAAAGGAAAACCCACATTGTTGATCGTGATGGATGGTTGGGGTTTGGGTACAGGTGGCGCAGAAGATGCCGTGACACAAGCCCATACACCTGTGTTTGATCGCTTGTGGAAAAATTATGCACACACCGAATTGATGACACACGGTGCTTTTGTGGGTTTACCGACCAACAAAGACATGGGAGGTTCTGAAGTCGGACATTTAACCATGGGCGCAGGCATGATTCTGGATCAAGGTCCGACGCGCATCAACCACGCCATTCAAGATGGATCCTTTTATAGCTCCGATGTATTGGCAAAAATCATAGGAAAAGTTCAACATGGTACGACACTGCATCTATTGGGTTTGCTTTCCGATGGCAATATTCATTCCCATATAGATCATTTTATAGCACTTGCGGAATATGCTTTTAAACAGGGTGTTCAACGTTTGCGTGTGCATGCCTTGTTGGATGGGCGCGATGTGGGGATTCAAAGTGCGCAAGATTATGTACAACAATTGGAAGATGTGTTTGCCAATATTGCTGCGCAAGGTGGCGATTATGCCTTTGCGACAGCAGGTGGACGTGAACGCATCACCATGGATCGGGATCAAGATTGGTCGAAAGTAAAATTGGGTTGGGATGCGATGGTGCATGGTGTGAGTCAGCATCGTTTTACTTCCATGCAAGGTGCTATTCAATCTTTGCGTTCAGAAAATCCAGATATTATTGACCAAGACCTATCGGGTTTTGTGATTGTTGATGCACAAGATAAGCCAGTTGGCAGCATACAAGATGGTGATGCCGTGGTGATGATGAACTTCCGTGGTGATCGTGCAATTGAAATCACCGAAGCTTTTGAGGTGGATGGTTTTACGGGATTTGAGCGTGAAAAACGCCCTGACATACTGTTTGCGGGCATGATGGTTTATGATGCAGATCGTGACTTACCTGCCTTGCAATTGATGGGTCCCACGAAAGTGGATAAACCATTTGGTAAGCGAATTTTGGAGCTAGGAATCAAACAATTTCGTTTGACCGAAACACAAAAATATCCACATGTGACCTTTTTCTTTAATGGTGGTTATCGCAAGCCCTTGGATGCAGCGATGGAGGATTATATTTTGATTCCTTCGGATCAAGGCATCTCTTTTGCCGATGTGCCTGTCATGAAATCTGTGGAAATTGCTGATAAAGCTGTGGCATTGATTGCTTCGGGTGATTATGGTTTTGGGCTGATGAATTTTGCCAATGCTGATATGGTGGGGCATTGCGGTATCATTGAGCCAGCCATTCAAGCGATTGAAGCGGTGGATCAAGCAGTGGGTCGCATTCTTGAGGCATTGGGGAAAGTGGGGGGTTGTGCTTTGATTACAGCCGACCATGGCAATGCTGAAGAAATGCAAATTTTTAAACATGGTGAAGCGGAAGCTTGCACCAAACATTCCATCAACCCTGTGCCTTGTATTCTTTTTGATCCTGCTTTTGATGGCTCGTATGATTTACGTCAACCCAAGCAAGGCGATGATATAGCTACGCGGCCAGGTTTATCCCACTTGGCAGCCACCTTGTTTGATATGATGGGGTATGATGCCCCGAGTGATTTAAACGCATCATTATTGAAATAGCACAGCATTGTAATATTTCAAGTATGAAACTACCGCCATTTCTGAACACTTCGATAAGCTCAGTGACCGATGGATCTCAAGCCTATCAAGGGTTGGGAGTCCATTGAGAAGCATGAAGCTTCCCAATGTAAGTATTTGAAATGACGATAGCCAATTATTTTTTTTGGAGTAAAATATGACCATACACAAACCTTCGATGTCCCCCAATCAATCGGCATTGGATCAAAGCTCACTTAAAACGTTTGCTTTATGGATTGTTTGGTCGGCCGTTTGCGTGACGGTATTTATTCAGTTGTATCATTCGTCGGATATCATGACCTTTATACAACAGGATCAATTACATGTGACGTGGGTGTTGGTTGCTGTGTTTGGCTTGGGTGTGCTGGTGAGTTTTGTGCATGTCACTTTACTGACGTTTGAATGGTTTTCATCGAGTCGCTTGCAGAACCGCCTCATTCGACATGGTTTACAAGGTGTGAAATTGGAGCGTTTTCGTGCCACCAGCCGTTTGATTGAATCCATACAGCATATTGATCACAGCGGTGGTAAGGTGGACTTGAGTGCTTTAAGCACGGTTGAATTTTCATCGCACATGCGTATGAGTCGTGTGGTCGGCTTGATGGGAAGTTTGCTGATTACCATGGGTTTGGTGGGTACGGTCTTGGGCTTAACCATGACTTTAACAGGGCTGAATGGTGCTTTGGCCAATATCAGTTCAGATGGTATGGCGATGCTCTTGGGTATTCGTAGTGCGATGGAAGGTATGGGTATGGCATTTTACACCACCCTGTTGGGTTCGATTATGGGTGGTATTTTATTGCGTGTTTTTGCTTATATCACGGATAATTCCATTGAAGCCTTGCAAGATAAAATGACCCGCTGTTGCATGGTCTATGCTGCGACAAATTTACACCCATCTCCACAACGTGATTTTCAAGTATTAAGTCAAGTGATTGAAGGCATGGAAGGTCGTATGAAATCGTTGAATCAATCCTTGTATGAAAGCAAAGCTGCGATGCGTGATTTTGCCGAAGAAATGCAAACCTTAAAAGCATCGACCAAGATGAGTGATGATGACGATGAAATTTTTAAACAAATTGCTGTACATCGTCACTATGCCAAAGTGTTGCGCTATGAATTAAGCTTACAAAAGCAGTTAGCAAACTTTAAACAACGTTTGTTGGCAGCGATGGGTTTTCAATCCACAAAGCATCGATCAGCTGATTCAGAATAATGCGTACACGTCGGGGTTCAGAAACAGAATCGGTATACGAAGTATTTTCCGACATGGCATTGTTGATGTTGGCAACATTTATTTTCTTGTTTGCCATGATTTTGATGATTTCCCATTTGTATGGTTCGGGCGAAACGGAAAAGTCCAAGGAAGAAATTGCTAGGTTGGAAAAGTCATTGGCATCTTCGCAAACACGCAATATTGAATTACAAGAGGAAATGAATCGTTTGGTGGGTTTGGATACAAAACAACAAATGGAAAAAGTTTTGTCTTCAGCAGGCTTAGGGCAAGGGCAAGGTCGTAAAGATTTTGAGATGATGGTGAAAGGATTACGGAACCTTCCTGGACATGATTTACACTTGATTGTGGATGCCACAGGCTCGATGCATGGCATGAGTATGTTTTTGATTCCGATTTTACGGGTGATCTCCATTCGCTCGGGAAAACATGTCACAGCGATTTCTTGGTATGCCGACAACCGTATGGGGACTTATAGCGGAAGCATGGGGCAAATGTTTGATAAGTTGATGCAAAACGCGCCCTTTGTGGGCAATGAAGAAACCATTGGTCACACCTTTGATGTGTTGACTCAACAGGTCAAAATTCCCAGTGCTTATATGTTGATTGGTGATGAACCCTCCACCGATAGTGTGCATTATCATGCCATTAAAGCGCCTGTATTTACCTTACCGTTGGGCAGTAGCGATACCAGCACCAAGGTTCAGTTTAAAAAAATAGCTGATATTACGGGTGGGCGCATGTTGGAATTGAAATTTCATTGATGGACGCTGAATGGATAGGAAGATGATATATATGAAACGTTTTTTTACTGGTTTTTTTAAAATTTTGGATGGTACACGTCGTTTACTACTGAACGTAGTGTTCTTGTCCCTCATTGTTTTACTACTGACTAGTTACTATCGCAATGAACCTGCATTGCCCGACAAAGCCGTATTGGTTCTGAACCTGCAAGGGGCTTTGGTGGAGGAACTCAAACGCCCTGATGCCGCTTCATTCGCCATTCCAGATACCCAGCAAGCGGTATTACCCGATATTTTAAAGGTCTTAAAGGCTGCCAAAAATGATGAAAGAATTGTGGCGCTACGTTTAGATGTTGAAGATATGGATCGAACATCCCTCGCAAAACTACAAACATTGAAACATGCCATTGAAGATTTTAAACAAAGTGGCAAACCCGTATTGGCATCGGCATACAATTATTCGCAAGCACAATATTATTTGGCCGCCACAGCAGATACGATTTTTTTACATCCAATGGGAAACATCACTTTGACAGGTTTTTCTGTGTATCGCAATTATTTGCATGATGCTTTGCAAAAATTGAATGTGGACGTGCATATTTTTCGTGTGGGTGAGTTCAAGTCGGCGGTGGAGCCATTGATTCGTAATTCGATGTCAGCTGCGGCACGTGAATCCAACCAACGTTGGCTTTCAAGTTTATGGCAGGCTTACAAACAAGATGTCGCAAACATGCGTGGTATCAAAGCAGAACGTATCCAACAGGTGTTGGATCATCCCGCACGTTTTCTGAAGGCCTATGATGGTGATAGCACAGCATTTTTTCTGAAAGAGAAATGGGTGGATCAATTGGGTGATAAGCATGATGCAACGGTGTTTTTAGAGCAGAATCTGGGATGGACTCAAAGTGATGAGTTG
The DNA here is from genome assembly GCA_002746295.2 of Zetaproteobacteria bacterium. Classification (GTDB taxonomy): domain Bacteria; phylum Pseudomonadota; class Zetaproteobacteria; order Mariprofundales; family Mariprofundaceae. Next base: position 6,196 of record NVWS02000100.1, on the reverse strand, counting down.
GCTGAATTGGATTATAAAAATTATGCCCATAGCCTAGTAAAAACAAATCTGGGGGTGGGTGATAGTGTGGGCGTGATTGTTGCCAGCGGTACGATTGTCAGTGGTGAACAACCCACTGGAACGGTGGGTAGTGATAGCCTGCTCCATTTGTTGCAACAGGCGCAAGATGATGATGGCATCAAAGCTGTGGTGTTGCGTGTGGATAGCCCCGGTGGTTCTGCTTTGGCATCGGAAATGATTCGCCAAGGTATCGAACGTTTACAAGCTTCAGGTAAACCTGTGGTGGTATCCATGGGTAGTATGGCAGCTTCGGGTGGTTATTGGATTGCTGCGGGCGCAGATGAAATTGTGGCGCAAGCCACCACACTGACAGGGTCAATTGGTGTGTTTGGTGTGATTCCCAATTTGGCGCGAGCTTTGGAGAATTTGGGTATCCATACCGATGGCGTGGGAACGACAAATATTGCAGGCTCAATGCGTATGGATCGGCCTTTATCCAATGAAGTAGGTGCTTTAATTCAGATGAATGTGGAGCATACCTACCAGCGTTTTATTGGCTTGGTGGCCAAAGGTCGGCACATGGATGAAGCCGCCGTTAGAAAAATAGCTGAAGGGCATGTATGGAGCGGTGTGGATGCCAAACGCTTGGGTTTGGTTGATGTGTTGGGTGATTTACCTGATGCCATTACGATTGCAGCCAAACGTGCAGGCATTGCAAACGATTACCATGTCACACCGATTCAATCACCACTGACTTGGCCCGATATGTTGGTACAAGAAATTTTTGGTGAAGCCGATGCCAGTATGGTTTGGCAAGGCTTGGGTCAAGCTGTTGGGATGCCGACGGTGGTACAAGGCTGGTGGCAACTTCCTGTGATAAGGCAACTACTGGCTCCCTTGAATGTATTATCGCAATTGGATGATCCGCAACACGTGTATGTATATAGCGATATGGTTGAACCGCTATAGTATTTTAAGTATGAAAGTAGCCCGTCATCCTCGCGTTCATCATCCAAATCGTCACCCCTGAGTGCTTGTGTCGGGGGTCTATAGCTAGATTTCCGATACAAAATTTCGGGAATCACATGAAGAATCAATACATTAAACTACCATATTGGAAATCTTTATATTTTTCAATGGAGGATGCACCACATAAAAAATCATTTTTTAATGTTTTTTTCTAAAAGCTTCGAAAAATCTTTGGCAGTTAAAGGCTTGCTAAAATAATAACCTTGAATTTCATCGCACCCTGTTTGTTTTAACCAGTCAAATTGTTCAATGGTTTCAACACCTTCAGCCACAACCCGCATATCAAGTCCGTGTGCCAATGCAATGGTGGCTGCAACAATTTTTTTATCATCATGATCTTCTGGTAGTCCGATAATAAATGAGCGATCAAGTTTAAGGGTGGAAATAGGAAAACGTTTGAGGTAGGCCAGTGACGAATAACCTGTGCCAAAATCATCAATGGATAAGCGAATACCACAAGCGTGCAGTTCATTGAGAATTTTGAGGGTATGATCGACATTTTTCATCAACATGCTTTCAGTGAGTTCCAATTCAAGAAAGTGGCTTGGAATATGATATTGTTCGATGCTTTCAGTGATAGTTTGAAGCAAGTTACCATCGTGAAATTGTCGCCCTGATAAGTTCACTGCAATGGTGGTGTTAAGATCTGAAAAACCTGCATCATGCCATGCCTTCATTTGCCTACATGCTTCGTTAATCACCCATGCCCCAATGGGTACAATCAAACCTGTTTCTTCAGCCAAGGGAATAAAATCAATCGGGGAAACCAAACCCATATCAGGTTGATTCCAGCGAATTAAGGCCTCCGTACTGCAAATTTGTTCATTTTTAGCATCATATTTGGGTTGATAATAAAGTTCAAACTCTTTGTTTTCGATTGCTTTCCGTAATTTCAATTCTAAATCAAAGCGTTTACTGGATATTTCTTGCACGTCATCTTTATAAAAAACATAGGCATTACGCCCCGTTGCTTTGGCATGGTACATGGCGGTATCGGCATACTTCATTAAATTCTCTATGCTGGTGGCATCATCGGGATAAATACTGATGCCAATACTGGAACTAATACACAATTCATTGCCTTGAATATGCATGGGTTTGACCATTTCGGCGAGCATGTTTTTAGCGATAATAGCTGCATCAATAGGATCTTTAATATTGAGTAACAAGCAGGTGAACTCATCGCCGCCTTGTCTCGATAACATATCATTTTCACGAATACACGTGTTTAAACGACATGCTACTTCTTGTAATAAATCATCACCCGCCGAATGACCAAGGGTATCATTGATGATCTTAAAGCGATCAAGGTCTAAAAAGAATAGTGCTATTTTACTATGGTTACGATGTGCATTAGCGATTTCATGATTTAACGTTTCTTTAAATAATACGCGGTTGGGAAGCTCTGTTAATGCATCGTAATGTGCTAAATAATAGAGCTTTTGTTTGGCGGATATATGGGTACTAATATCTGAATAGGTCGTGATGTAATGGCTTACTTGCTCTTGTTCATTGAGAACAACCGTAACTTTCACCCAATCAGGCATCACATCACCATTTTTACGACGGTTTTTAATCTCACCTTCCCAATAGCCTTTTTTATTCAGTTGATATTTCATCAATTGATAAAAATCATCATCATGGTGATTTGATTTGAGAATGGTACTTTTTTGACCCAAAATATCACTTTCGTTGTAACCCATTAAAGCCTCAAATGCTGAGTTGATGGTGAGAATATTCATCTGATTATCGGATATACTGATGCCTTCACCTGAATTATCAAAAATGGTACTGGATAATTTAAGCCTATTCATTAAGGTCGTACGCTTTTTAACTTCTTGTTCTAAGGCATCGGTACGTTCAGACACTTTTGTTTCAAGGTTATCTGTATAATCATGCTCCATGGTTGTTTCAGTGCGAATGGATAAATATTCGATGGGTTTTTCAAAGTCATTCAAAATAGGTACAATGGTGGCGTTAATCCAATAATAACTGCCATCTTTTTTAAAGTTTTTGACTTCGCCATTCCATATTTGACCCTTGGCAATGGTTCTCCACATATCGGTATAAAATTCATCTGTATGCTCATTTGATTTTAATAGACGGTGGTTTTTTCCCATCAGTTCGCTTCGTGTATAGCCGCTGATATCACAAAACTTATCATTCACATGGGTGATGTTGCCTTTAACATCCGCAGCACTCACAATGGAGTGTTCATCAATGGCTAATTTGAGGTTATTCAATTCACTGATTTGCTTGTTAAGGCGGCGTTGACCCTCTTGTATTTTTCTAAGTAATCCTTGGTTGGATAATTGATTCAAATAAATTTGTTGTTTTTGAATACACTGCAAATTGGGCCAAAAAATAAGTGCTTCTGATATTTGCCAATCAGCTTGTGACCAGCGTAGCCAATATTCCTGTGTCTGCCTGCTAAGACGATGAATGTCCACATCAATAACTACTGCGGACATCATGCGGCAATGCGCTGAAATTTGGCTTGCCATAAAGCTGGCTCGCATATTCGAAATACCCAAATTTAAGGCTAATTGATAGGCTTTATTGCGTGTTTGTATGACATCATCTCGATCTTGAAGGTGAATAGTAGCCAGTGAAATCAACATTTTTTAACTCCAGACCTATAATGTAAAACCAAACAACTGATGTCATCATCTTGTTGGGCGCGATAATGCTTGGCGATGTGTTTAGCCCATGTTTTTGCGCTACTTTTCGGATTGATATTTAATGCATGTCGTATGCTACAAATACCATCGCTATGCATGATGATGCTATCATTGCGATGTAATTTTAGGCGTTGACTCACAGGCGTACGAATTTGATAGCCAATGACACCCTGTTGCAAGACTAAGCGATGCGGTAAATGTTGAGGATGATGTGTCGAGAGGTGCAACAAAGAAACATTGCCAACCCCTGCATAATCAAGCCAACTTGAATCAAGATTTAAACGCGCAATCACGGCAACTAAGCCGCGTGATCCTTGAAAATGTTGGTGCAATTTTTTAATGAGTTGATTGGGGAGCTGATTCAAATGTAAACGTAAAAAAGCATCGACTTGTTGAGATAGGTCATAAGCGAGATCACCATGCCCTGAGACATCCCATAAGGCGATATATGTATAAGGTGGAAGGTTCAGATGTAACATACCATCACCGTTGACAATGCAGTGAGGGTGAGGTTGGCTATAGGTGGCAATATCTAAATTTTGATATGCTGTGAATGTGTTTGGGGAAGGTAGGGGAGGTATATTTTGACGCCGTTTACTCACTTTAACACAGGTACCTTGGTGAAGCTCTGATTCAATATGGAAGCTATCCATCATGCGTGATACACCTGATAAGCCCAGACCCAAACCTGTGCCACTACTATGACCCTCTTGCATCGCAAGGTTTATATCTTCAATGCCATCACCTCTATCTTGAGCCATGATATATAGATACTCATCATCAGCGTGTAAAAAAATATCCCCTTTATCGGCATAACGGATAATATTGGTTGCCAGTTCCGATACTGCGGTGGCACATAAGGTACAATCAGTGGCACTCATACCAAGTTTTTCACCCTCTTTCATGGTTCGCATGGTCGCAATCATAATATCACTTTCATGTAAAATAGAGATGTGAATATGGCATTTAGACATCAGAATTTAAGCATAAAGCATGATCCAGCAAGGAAAAACCATCATCAAGATTGCGGGCAATTTGCATGCCTTGCCATCTGTGATTCCAATGCACCATGCAAGCTGCAACATTGGGTTGAATGCCTACGATCACACAGTATGCACCCAGTAATTTAGCCATAGCAAGTATCTTTTCCAATCGTTGGGCGGTTTCATAATCCAAGAGTGGCACATGGGATAAATCCAAAAGAAGACCTTTGAGTGCATGCTTTTGCAGCATGTTTAGCGTCCGTTCTTGTAAGCAATCTAAGACATCATCATAGAGTTCAACTTGTATGCTAACCATGAGAATTTGGCGCGTAATACTTAAGCCAACTTGAGCATGTTGTGTATGAAATACTTCCTGATCTTTGTCTGTTTGTTTCATGATTGAATGCTCACAATCTTTAAGTTCAGGTATTTGAGTGCAACTTCCACACCGTCTTTTAAGGTGGCAGTGGACATGATGCCGCCTAAATCTAGCCCAAGATTCACAATAGCTTGAGCGATTTGAGGTGAGATACCTGTAATAATACAACGACAGCCCATGAGCTCAGTGGCTTGGCTAATTTTAATGAGGTGTTGCGCCACGGATGAATCAATCGCCGCCACGCCCAGTACATCCATGATAATGACTTTTGAATTCAATTCCAAAATTTTTTCAAGCATGGTTTCCATCATGTTTTGCGCACGTTGGGAGTCGATGGTACCAATAATAGGCAGCAATAAGATTTGATTCCAAATGCTGGTAATCGGTGTTGCCATGCTTAAAATAGTATCGGATTGTTCGCGTGCCATAGCTTCGCGTGCAAGTGTAAAAATTTCAAAAGACTTTAAGCCTAATTTATCAATCATTTGTGATAAATAGGTCAGAGATATGCGTAGTATGTTGATATTATCTTTACATTCAGTTTGAATAAAATTGAGACATACCTCTTTAAGTGAAAAAATGAAGGTGGCAGTTTCAGCAGGGCTAAAGCCTTGAATAGCTCGCGAGCGATATATTTCAAGCAGTAAGGCATTCACATGTTGAAATTCATCACCATCTATATGATCCGTATAACCATCTGATAAAGCATTAAAGAAACTATCTAAAAATTGTTTGGATTGCTCTTCCAGATCACTCCTGCTCATTAAATCGAGTCGTAAAGAACCAGCCAACATTTGTTGTTGCATCCATAACTCATAAATTTTCACATGATTTTTAGATAATAAGTTGGCGACATCAAGTATAATTTGTGATGTTGTATCATTTTGGGTCATGAAAACTCCTGTGAATGATGAATGCTTATTGACATCCTCCCCGCGCTAAAGGACGAGGATTCCTTGCGCCGTTAAGCTGCAAGAGGTTCTTGCTTCATCGTGGTTGTATTGCATCCACTCCACAAGCAAACACGGCATGTCCTGCCGCTAAGATGTTCAGTGCTGCGTTGTGGTCTGCGTTGGCAGAATGTCCACACTGTTGGCACAAAAACTTCGATTGAGATACACGGT
>NVWS02000099.1 GCA_002746295.2 Zetaproteobacteria bacterium | reverse complement strand
GACGCAGCAGATATATCAGCGGATTGCGGCAGGTTAATACACAATCGTTAACACAGTTACTTCATGCCTTGAGTCATCCAAACGCACAGAAAAACCATCTTTTGAGTATTCAATATCACCCTGATCCACACTTACCTGATAAAGCACGCCATGGGGCATTCGAACTTGGCTATGTTCATCATCACTATCCATCTCAATACGCTGATTAGACACCGTAAAAGCACTCACCTGAAAGGTCTGCTTTATCGTTTCCGCATGGCTTAATGCAGGCATAGCCGCGCAAAGAGCCACTATCATGCAAATATTCTTGATTATGTTCAACAATAGTGACCCCTTATAGCACTCTCATTTTGACTGTTTCTTGTTCCCACGGGGAACGTCACTGCCGTTAAGTTAAGGAATAAACTGGCTAAAGTCTCGACCTCCGATTTCAGAAGTTGAGGTTTTAGCAAGTTTATTTAAGGTTATAAAAAATTACGTTTCGCTTAACTTAATGGCAGAGATGATCTTGCGTGGAACGAGAGATATTTTAACGCTTAATTGGAACCCCACTGATCATCATTCAAATCCATGATCTTTGTTTTGTTCTTTTTCTTCTTTGCATTCCAATCAATACTAAGCAACAGGTAAGCAAATGTTGTTCCATCAGATATATTGACCGATGTTCTTCCCTGTGAAGAGCTTTTTCCTCCAACTATAGCTTTTACCCCCCATTTACGTACGGAAAAATCAACTGAAACATTATGATTAAATTTTTCCGCTAACGAAGCCTCCATTACCACAAAAACTTCGTGAGCAATACGGGCATTCTTACCGTAATAAACTAAATCTTTAAGCGCCTGAGTTGAACGGTTTGCAGCTTTTTTCATTCCATTGTTAGTGACGCTAAATTTCACCAGTTTTAAGCGTCCCTTTTTCAACCATTTTAACGCAAGTATTCCTGAGATATTAACTGGAACACCTTGGACGATAACTGAAACCGCTGTATGAAAAGCAGACTTAGAAGTCTTTGTAAAATCAATATCCACAATGGTCGCGAGTGCAATATTACTTTTAGGTACGCGTATCTTTCCCTTGACCTCCAAATAATTCATTTTAGTGATAGGTGTCCTTTTTTCACCATAGCTACCAAGATGAACTTCTTCTGCTCTCCCTCTAAAATATGCGGTACCACCATATTTTAGGTGATTATTTTTAACCACAACTTGTTTTGCCATGATAATTCTCCTTTTTTTGATTTATGAACTTAATATGTAACTGTAATGGTAATGGTATCAGAAAAATTACCTGGAGCAGCTCCAGTGCTTACTACTTGTGCATATAGCGTGTATGCTTGAGCCACCCCTGTACCAGTTTGACGTGGAATTGAAGGTGTTGCTGAATTGGCAGGATAATTAAGAGATGTTGTCGAATCTTTATACAGACTATACGACAATGTGTTAGCACTACCTGCGTCTTTCATTGCAAAGAAAGCCGTACCTGCTGAATTCAGTCCTCCTCCAAAATCAATCCTATATGGTACGCGGTTTGTCACAGTAACATCAAACGTTGTTGTTGCATTCATCCCCCCCCCATTGAAATTGGTTATGAGAGTACCAAAAGCCAACGGGCCAGCTACAAGAACTGACGCTGTAGGTGCAACAACGGCTGCAGTTACCTGCATTGTTGCTGTTGCTACTGCTGCATTCGCTTGCATCGGCGCAATTGCCATCGCCAGCATGGCGGCGGTTAATAATTTTAATTTCATGATATTCTCCTTGTAATTGAACTTCGTGCGGAGAACCCTAAACAACCCCAACCGAGAACTAAGCGAGATGGCGATGCTGTGTGTCGTTTGAGTTGTAAATCTATGCGTTGTTAAAAACATCAATGTTGAATAGATAGCATTTTTGCGATATTATACCAGCATAAACTGGCTACTTGAAACATTGAACAAAATTGTGGATGCTGAATTGGAAATGCTTGCGCCACCATTCAAAGCAAAGTTTTTGCATATTGCTGAGATGCTTGAGTCGCTGGAGCCACAACATGTACGCGAGCCGCTTTGGAGCTTGCCAGACAACGACTAAAGGAGGCAAAATAATGACCAAACTTGCTGCATTAAAAAAACAATGGATGAAGGATCCTGATGTCCGCGAGGCTTACGAAGCCCATGCTTTTGAATTTGAGATTGCCCGATCCTTGATTGAAGCAAGATCAAATGCAGGCTTAACACAAGCGGAAGTCGCCAAACGCATGGGAACCACGCAGTCGGTGATTGCCAGAATAGAAGGTGGATCACAATTACCCAGCATGAAAAGCGTGATCCGATATGCAAGGGCTATTGGCGCACACCCAGTTTTACAACTGATCCAATTGCGGTGACAGTTGACTTTTTACCCTACTACCTACCTTCTGTGTAATCCTTGGTTTACAGATTGTAGCCTTTAGAATACACTGGCACGATGACAATCATCAAAACCACGCTTATTTTTGACCAATGGCTTAAAAATCTGCGTGATAAAATTGCTATCGCTAAGATTAAGACTCGAATGGACAGGCTTGAACTCGGCAATGCTGGCGATGTTAAGCCCGTCGGTGAAGGCGTGTCTGAAATGCGTATTCATACGGGTGCTGGTTATCGGGTGTATTTTATTATTTTGCTTTGTGGTGGTGATAAATCTAGTCAGTCCAAAGATATTGAAAAAGCCAAGCAATTGGCAAAGCAGCTTTAGGAGGCAATCATGGCACTTGAATTAAAACAATGGGATGTTACCGACTACCTGAACACAGAAGAAGATATGCAGCTTTATCTTGCGGCAAGTGTCGAAGATGATGACGGCGATGGTGCGTTGATTCGCCTTGCCCTTTCCAATATTGCAAGGGCAAGGGGCATGTCCAGCCTTGCCAAAGAAGTAGGCGTAAGCAGGGAAGGCTTGTATAAAGCTCTTTCTGCCAAAGGAAACCCATCGTTTTCTTTAATGCTTAAAGTCACACGCGCCTTGGGTTTTGACCTTAAACCCGTGCCACATGGTTAAACCTTTTCATCTACAGGCTTAATTGGCAGATGAAACGTAATGGGTAATACTGCCATTACGTTTATGATCGTAAGTATAGCACGGAGACATCATGCAAACATCCACAAGTAAACTCACCCAAAAATCTCAAACCACCATTCCCGCCCCTGTGCGTAAGCTTCTACATTTGCAAGCTGGTGATGCAGTTGCCTTTGATGTCGATGATGGTGTTGTCTGCCTGCGTAAAGCTCGCCCTGTCGATTTAGCTTTTGCTAAAAGTGTTGAAGGTACACTCAATAAATGGAACTCGGCAGCAGATGAGCAAGCATATCGTGACCTATAATACCCATGATATCGTCGTCGTGCCTTTCCCGTTTACCGACAAAAACAGCACCAAAAGGCGACCAGCACTGGTGCTATAGTTATTCAAGTATAGAACTATCATTTCTATATCACCCAATCGTCATCCTCGATACAAGCACTCGAGGGTGACGTGGTGACAGACTCGTGGATGAGCAGGGCGCATGACGACATATTTCAAGGAAATGCGTAACATCGGTGAATAAAAATAATCACTTAATCGCAGGTTAGAGCATAAACAACAAATGCGTACCCGATGATGGCAGAGCGTTGATGGTGAGAGAGCCACCCATCATTTCAATACGTTCACGCATATTCTTTAAACCATGCCCTGATTGATCGCCCGAAATACCACATCCATTATCTTTAACGGATAAGCTGATGACATCATCCATCAGTTTGGTGGAAATATGTAATTCAGACGCACCTGAGTGCTTGATAACATTGGCAATCGCTTCTTGAATAATGCGAATGAGGTGTAATTTATGCTCTGAAGACAAATAATATTCAGATATATCATCCATATACCAGTGCAACTTGATGGCACATGCCTTTAATTGGGGTTCGATGCGATAACGAAATGTTCCTAAAACACTGCTCAAATCCGCATCTTCAGAACCCAAGGCATCAATGGAAGTGCGCAAGAAAAACAAGGCATCATTTAAAGCTTGTTGAATACCTTGATCCAATTTTTGCATACGGGCAATGGAGTGTGCTGACATAAGATAACTGCCAAGCCCATCATGCAAATCCTTCATAATACGGCTACGTTCGCCTTCTTTTGCTTCTTGTTGCAATAAAACTTGCACACGTTGATGTTCTTTATTCAACTTTAAAGTCACGTGTTCGACACGTTGAATCAGTTCCGCTTGAAATTGTTCCGTTTTCTTCATGGCTTGGGAAAAACGAACCATTAAAATCCATGAAATCGCAACCAATATCATCGGTGGACCCAAATGCATCAATACAGGCGAAGAAAATTGTTGAAGTGTTAAGCGTGTGTACCAATCATGAAAGCCCAAAATCCATGTCGATAACATACCAATAAACAGCACCAGTTCTGCACTTTCATTGGAATGTAACCAGCTTCGAAATAATAGAATACATGCATAACTTGCCATCGCCAGTGATCCAATATGCCATACCAATGCAACAAAAATATTTTGAAGTGTTAAAATGATGACAGAACTTATCAGCATATAAATCACTAAAGATCGTTCAAACATCTCGTGGCTTCGTTGAAGAAAGTGCAAGGTGAACATCAATAAAGAGCATGCATACCAACCAATGGAAACATATACAGAATAATGCCAAATATTACGTGAAATAGGCAATTCCAAAGCAAAATGGTTAAGAATAAAGATGCAAGAACTGAAACAAATCACGGCAAACCATGCGTACATACTTTTAGATCGCATCAAGTTCCATAAAAACAAGGCTAAACAACCTGCAAATATATTGAGGAAAAAAGTCACTTTTGCCAAATCAATTTGGATGAAGTCTCTCATTTGATACAATGGCAATAATGTATCCTGTGAACCCATCAATAACTGACTCAAGCCACCTGCTTCATCAGCATACGATTTCAAGTGAATATGTAAGGTGTTCGCGTGTTGCGATAGTAAACCCGCAGGAATGGTGTAATAGAGTGGACGCGCCCAATTTCTCGATAAGGGTTCTGAAAAATGACCCGAATTTGCCACTTCATGTCCATTAAGGAACACCGCAAGGTTCATATTGGCACGAGGAATAAACAGCCCCCAAACATGCCCCCCTTGCTTCTGCCTAGGAAAATGTATTTGATACCAACCGCTACCACCAAAACCACTCATCGATTTCAACCAATTGTCAGGAAGGCTTCGTTTCTCAACCTTATCCAATAAAAAAGGTGGGGGATACATCGCATCAGATTGAACAAAACTTGCTTCTTTCAATCGTAAAACATCCGGTTGATCCAAACTTTGATAAATATATAAAATAGCCTGCAATAATAGAAAGCATAGACCCAATGGTATCAATAATACTTTGATGAGTTTAATCACTCTCTCCGATCAAGCCCAGATGATAGGCCTCAAATAAGGCTTCTGTACGTGAATGCACATTGAGCTTACGATAAATATTTTTGATATGTGTGGTAATGGTATGAGGGCTGACTTTTAAATGATTGGCTACTTCAATGCGGTTAAAGCCTCGTGATAACACCTGTAAAACATCCCGTTCACGCTTGCTTAATGGCGATAAAACTTCATTTCTTAAAGGTTCAATCGACTTAGTAGGCTTGGATATTGTCTGCATACGATTAAGAATATGCTTGGCAATAGAGGGGCTGATAGGAGAATCACCAGATAAGACATTCTTAATATGTTGAGCAAGGTCTTCCAATGGTTCATCTTTATGAATATAACCACCTGCACCCTGTTCAATCGCATCCACCACATGGCGTTCATCACCAAACACCGAAAGCACCATAATTGCAATGGAGGCATCGTTTTTTCTTATGTCACGAATCAATTCAAGCCCACTGCCATCAGGCAAGCCTAAATCAATCAAAAAAACATCAGGTTTCGCATATATTTTCATTGCTTTTCGAGCATCCGACAAACTTTTAGTAGCAACCAATAACTCAAGATTGGGGTGTTCCCGAACCACCATACACAATAAATCTCTGGTATGCTTTTCATCCTCAAGAATAAAGACGCGCTTTATGCTCATTCAAGTTTGATCCTATGTTGCAGTATTGAACCCAGATTAAAAAATCGCATCATAAATACTCTTGCAATAGAGTGCTACTGTCAGCCACACTGGAATTCTATCGGACTTAAGACTGTTACTCAAAAAATTAGCGACTGGTCGATTTTTACCTTCCCGATTCAAAGATCCGAGAATAAAACATAATATTTTAATGCTGATTTTCTTGGGCTATGATAAGTCATAGATTCTAAAGCTTAATAAGTACATGCTTAGCCCTAATTTGATTGATTCTTAATCTGCATGATCTCTTGTGATGATGGCAGAGAAAACAATGCAGGTTAAGGGAGCTTTATAATGACGATAGAGTTAAGTGATTTTGAAAAGAAGAAAGAACGAAAGTTTATTCGTATTCGAATTGCCATGATTATTATTTTAGTGGGTGGACTCATGTTCTTTAGCACGCTTCAGTTCGAAATGGGCGGACATGGGGCTAAAAGCATTGGGCAAGTGTATGAAATATTTCTTGGTGGTCTGATGGTCTTTGCTGGTGGATCAGGCATTGGGGCTACCACGTTATTTTTACGCCTATTGCGTAAAGGTAAGAAGAAAAGCTGGTAATAATACTCTGAATTCAATGCAAAAACCACCTCAAGCTCACTATTCCTCGCGATCATCACAACACTAAGTAACTGATGTTCGCACACGGTCATTCCCGTGGTCTTTTAATCGGGAATCTAAAAAGCACAGTAACTTTATGATTTTTTTAGAATTGAACATGTGTATGTGACTTGCTTCATATTGATGTCGCCCAATTTTTCATAAGGTTCTTGAGTGATTGGGGGCTTTACAAGAGATCCCCGACACAAGCATTCGGGGATGACGCTGTTTTTTGGTTAAGTGCGTAACATCAGT
>NVWS02000098.1 GCA_002746295.2 Zetaproteobacteria bacterium | reverse complement strand
GGGTTAGATGGCTGAATGGTGCGTGGTGCAAGGCGATTAAAAAGCCCTTTTCGAGCCGCATTATCACCGTTGTATGATCTACATATAGTCATTCAAGTATAGAACGAACGATCACTTCTATCATCCAATCGTCACCCACGTGTGCTTGTGTCGAGGGTCTATCATTAGATTCCCGATAAAAGATTTCGGGAATGACGGGGGGGGGTAATTTAATACTTCAATCATTATATTGTTAAATGAACACCGCATCAAAATTTTAGAAAGTTTTTTATGAAAGGAGAATTGTATATGCACTTGGGTGTTAATATTGATCATATTGCAACATTGCGTCAGGCACGTTTAACCCAATACCCCGATCCCATCGCAGCAGCTCAGATATGTATGGAAGCAGGCGCAGATGGCATTACGGCACATTTACGTGAAGATCGTCGGCATATCCAAGATGCAGATATGGAACGTTTGGCTGCCATGGCGCAAGCAGGTGAATTGCATTTGAATATGGAAATGGCTGTGACCGATGAAATGGTGGCGATTGCTTGCCGTTTGAAGCCCCAAGCAGTGTGTCTTGTGCCTGAAAAACGTCAAGAATTGACCACAGAAGGCGGCTTGGATGTGGCTGGGCATATCGCACGTATGCAAGATGCTGTGGCAAAGCTTGCCGATGCTGGATGTCGCGTGTCGATGTTTATTGATCCCAATACTTCTCAACTGGACGCATCTCATTTGATTGGTGCGCCTGTAGTTGAGTTACATACAGGACATTTTGCTAATTTAACAGGCAACGCTCAAGCAGCGGAGTTGGTTCAAATTCAAAAGACGGCAATGTATGCGCGTGATTTGGGTTTAATTGTGCATGCAGGTCATGGGCTAACCTTAGAAAACACCTTAGATATGGTGAATATTTCTGCAATCGAAGGTTTGAATATTGGTCACGCTATTGTTGCCGATGCCGTATTCAAAGGTTTACAGCAATCGGTGGCAGATTTTAAGGCAGTGATGCAACGGTGATTGTGGGTATTGGTATTGATAGAATTGCGCTAATGCGTGTGGAAAAAAGCTTAGCACGCTTTGGCAAGCGATTTGTAAGCCGTGTTTATACCGATTTAGAATATGAGCTTGCCAAAAAAAAAGGTACAGCACGTCGTTTGGCGATGTTTTTTGCGGCCAAAGAAGCCGTGTCCAAAGCTTTAGGGACGGGTTTTGTAGGCTTTGGCATGAAAGATGTCGAAGTTGTATATTTGGACAGCGGTCAACCTGAAATTATTTTGCGTGGTGGTGCTCAACAACGTGCGAAGTTTTTGAGTATTTCCAAAATTCACCTTTCCTTGACCGATGATGATGGGGTTGCGATGGCATTTGCGGTGGCAGAGAGCTGATAAAATACTAGATGGAAATTGCTGCGCTAGACAGGGAAGAAATGTTCATGTCTAATTCACGCGATGTTTATACAGACTCGGTTTGGAGGGAATCAATGAAATTGAACAAAATGTTATTGGTAGCGTTTACAGGTTTAGGCTTGATGGTGTCAGGCTGCGCTGCAAAAAAAGACGATTTAAGCACAATTGAGGCGCAAAAAGCCCAGTACAATGCTGAGGTTCGTCATGATGCAAATGGTTTGTATCAATCCGCTGAAAGCACCTTGAGTCAAGGTCGAAGCAATACAAACACATCGAACGATCAATCTGTTAAAAATGCAATGGCTGAGTTGAAAATAGCATTGGCAGGTAAAGATATTGAGAAAGTAAAATCTGCGAAACAAAAATTAGCGTCCGAGTTACAGGCTTTGAATGAAGCCAATGCTCAACTAGCCGCTGAAGCCTCTGCACCTGTTACAAATGATACAATGAATCATATGCAGGTTGTAAAACCAAGCAGTAACGGTGTCTATTTTGCATTTGATAGTGCGCATTTATCATCGGCAGGCAACAATATTTTGGAGGCTTATGCAACATGGTTGAATGCCAACAATGATGTGAGTGTTACCATTGAAGGCAACTGTGATCAACGTGGCAGTCGTGAATATAACTTGGCATTGGGTCAACAGCGTGCTGATAGTGTGAAAAATTATTTGGTTCAACATGGTGTGAGTGCATACCGTTTGGATACTGTATCTTTTGGTGAAGAACGTCCTGCTTGCCGAGGCACGGGCGAAGCTTGCTGGGCTCAAAATCGTCATGCGGACATTGTTCGTCGTTAAATTGTTTCAGCGTTTTGCAGGTCAACAGCCATCGGGTTTCTCGGTGGCTGTTTTTTTCGTGCCATTATTCTGCCTGACACTGTCGTCTTGTGCTCCCAAAGAGAGAATTGTATGGGCAGATGATAAAGATTTGATTCTTCAATCGTTGGATAGTGTGAGCCAATCTCAGCGCCTTTCACAAAGCAATATGGATTTACTCAACCAACGCATGTTAAAATTGGAGCGTGTGCTTGCTCAGCAAGAGTCTTCGGTGGAAAGTTTAACTGCCACATTAAAACAGCAGAAAATGAAACAGATTCAATGGCAAATCGTGCAGGAGCAAGAAAAAAACAAAAAAAACCAACGTGATTTGGCGGCAAAGAAAAAAGAACAAGCCAATAAATTAGTAAGAAATATTATTATTGCACCTGTTGTGAAACCTCCCAGTATATCATTGGCTAAGAAGCTTAAGAAAATTGAAAAAGATATTCAACAGGTCTCTGCTGTAGCAACACGCGATACCGTCTTGAGCAAAAAAAGCAAAGAAAAGGATCTTTATACTGCGGCTTACCTTTCCTTGAAAAGTGGCCGCTATGATGAAGCTATTTTATCATTTCAAGGCTTGTTGCAGCAATTTCCAAAAGGTGAACTTGTGGATCAAGCTTATTATTGGTTGGGTGAAAGCTTTTTATCCAAAGGGGAACTGGATCATGCAGTTGAGTCATTTTCTAAATTGGTTCAAGCCTATCCTAAAAGTGCAAAATACCAGCCTGCCTTGTTAAAATTGGGGATGGCATACCGAGAAAAAGGGCGTGTAGGCGATGCTAAAGCAGTGTTGCAGCGTTTGATTGATGAGTATCCAGAATCGCGTTCATCAGATCGCGCCCGTACACAACTCGCTGCCATCAACGCCCCTGCTCAATAATTCGTTTGATGCTCAATATACATGAAATTTATAGCAGTGTTCAGGGTGAAAGCACGCTTGTTGGCATGCCTTGTACTTTCGTACGTTTGGCAGGATGTCCTTTGCGTTGCACATACTGTGATACATTACAGGCGATTCCTTTTGATAGTGGCACGGCGATGTCTCTTGATTCGATTGTCGAGCAAGTGGCTGCTTTGTCGAACCCCTTGGTATTGGTGACTGGGGGCGAACCGTTGGCGCAGAAATCATGTATTTCTTTGTTACAAAGACTTTGTGATGTCATGCCGATGGTACAACTTGAAACATCGGGAGCATTGGATACTTCATGGGTTCCAAAGCAAGTAAGAAAAATTATTGATGTCAAAACTCCAGGCAGTGGCGAGGTCAAACGCAATCGCTGGGCGAATTTGGAAAGCTTACAACCAGATGATGAGATTAAATTCGTCTTGACCAGTCGTGATGATTATGAATGGAGTCGTCATCTGGTGCAAACACGCTTGCAGCATTTGCCTACAATATGCTTGTTTTCTCCATCTTGGGGGAAGCTGGATGCAGCAGATTTATGCAGATGGATTTTAGAAGATCATTTACCTGTCCGTTTGCAAATTCAAATGCATAAAGTGATTTGGGGAGCGGATAAACAAGGTGTCTAAAGAGATACAACATTTAACCAAAGCAGTGGTTTTATTATCGGGTGGTTTAGATTCAGCCACAGCCTTGGCATGGGCTTTGGATCAAGGGTGGGCTTGTACAACCCTGTCATTCAATTATGGGCAAAGACATGATGTGGAGTTGCAAGCCGCCGTTAAGATTGCAGATATTTATGGCATTACCGATCATCGGGTCATTGATGTGAGTTTGGGTGTGATTGGCGGATCTGCTTTAACATCATCTTTGGATGTTCCCAAAGATTTACCCGAAAGTTCTGAAATTCCAGTGACTTATGTGCCTGCACGCAACTTGGTTTTTTTATCTTTGGCAGCAGGTTTAGCAGAAACTGTGGGGGCGATGAAAATAGTCATTGGTGCCAATGTAGTGGATTATTCAGGTTATCCTGACTGTCGACCTGACTTTTTATCAGCATTTGAAACGGTTGCCAACTTGGGTACCAAAGCAGGCGCTGAAGGGCAGCGTTTTGAAGTCGTCGCACCTTTGATTTGCTTGGATAAATCGGAAATTATTCGTTTGGGTTTGAGTTTGGGTGTGGATTATGGCCTGACACGTTCGTGTTATGATCCTGATACGTATGGCAACCCATGTGGTCACTGTGATTCTTGCCTCTTTAGAAAATCGGGTTTTGATAAGCTGGGTGAAAAAGACCCTTTAAACTATCGGGATTCATGAATAACTGATGTTACGCGCCTAAACAAAAACCAGCGTCATCCTCGAATGCTTGTGTCGAGGATCTCTTGTTAAGACCCAAAGCATGAAAAAACAACCCAAATAACGTGCGAAACTTATAAAAAAATAGGGAATATCAATATGAAACAGGGCGAATACGCACCTTCATTTCTAAAAAATCCATGAAATTATTAAGGTTTTTAGATTCCCGATAAAAGATTTCGGGAATGACGGTGTGCGTAACATCAGTGAATAAAATGACCTTTGCCCTAGAATCCGAGAGTCTCATTCCGATTACGTGGCGATATGCAAATCCAAACCGAAAATAGTTTGCACATAATCACCGACTTTCATGCTTGACCAGCGCTCCAATAATAAATCGCCCTTGCCTTGCAAGTGAAGTTTGATATTTTTTTCGGATAACTCAACGTGGATATGGTGAATACGGTGTCGTCGGTCTTTGTTTAAAGCGATGCCAAGACGTAAAAAGACGCTCAAATATTTAACCCGTTGTTGATCTTGGTCACTGAGTTGAGAAAAATCATGGTGTGATTCATTGGGGGAAGCCTTGCGTTGATAGCGAACCACTTGTGCCAAAACAGCTTTGTCTTTGTCGGATAAGCCCAAGAGCGATGATGCAGAAATAAGATAGGCTGCATGCCGATGATGCCCACCGACACGAACATACATGCCAATTTCATGAATCTGTGCTGCAATTTCCAACAACAAACGATCTTGAGGAGCGAGGCAATGTAATACATGACTTTGATCAAAGATATTTAAAGCCAAATGGGCGACAATTTTTCCATAATGACGATCAATGTGAAATCGCTTCCCCATATTTTGAGCAATTGCCAATAAATTGTTTCGTCGGGA
Source organism: Zetaproteobacteria bacterium (assembly GCA_002746295.2). Lineage (GTDB taxonomy): Bacteria > Pseudomonadota > Zetaproteobacteria > Mariprofundales > Mariprofundaceae. The sequence continues at coordinate 5,903 of NVWS02000098.1, read as the reverse complement.
ATGTTGGGTATCTGTTTCTGTATCCATCATATCAAGCAACACGCCATCAAGCAGGCTGGCTTCGGGCATCATCATACATTCAATATTTGCCAACAACATGATTTCATGGAAAACAATGGCGGCAGGAAGGATTACATCGGCACGATCAGGTCGCAACTGTAGCTTATGCATGCGTTCTTCAAGGCTTAAATTCTCCAAGTGGTGAATCAGTTGGTGAAGTTGTTTTCGGGTGATGGATGTTGCCGACTCGCCATTGAAATATTGATAGATAAGGCTACCCAGTGCCCCTGCATTGCCACCCGTTGCAATGCATAGTGAGGCTTGTCGTGTACCAATTTGTTCTTTGAGTTTATTGCGAACACCTTCCATATATTCTGATAATAAGGTGTTAAAATTTCTCGATTTCCCGAGTAGCTCAAGCAGTCGAACGGTGCCAAGTTTAAAGCTTTGCGCTGAAATAACTTCACCATTATCGCATAAGGTGACTTCAACACTGCCGCCACCCATATCGACCAACAATACAAATTGATGCAATAAATCAACGCGCCGTGCGATGGAGTAGTGTACCAATCTTGCTTCTTCTTCGCCTGATATAAGTTCTAAGGATATGTCAGTTTCTCGCTTGATTTTCTCAATCAATTGTTTGCCATTGCGTGAATCACGCATGGCACTGGTGGCAACAGCACGGTAGTTCTCAATATGATACTGTTGAAGAATACGTTTGAACTGATGAAAGGCATCTACAGCATCATGCATGGTTTGCGCTGAAAATGACTCCGATGTGAAAGCATCATGTCCCAAACGAACAGGTTCTCGATAGCGCTGAATTAATCGAGGTACACCCTTTTCATCATACGCGGCAATACCTAGGCGCATCGCATTGGAGCCAACATCAATGGCTGCTACAAGTCCGTCTTGTTCTAAACGTTCATCATCGGTGAGAAAATTTGTGAATTCCATGTGCATATCGTGCCACGGTACAGCAAGGGATACCATGCCCAAGTGACTTGCAGTTGTATAAAATTTTTGTGTGGCTACCTTGCTGTGACGATTCGGATAATGATGGATTGAAGATAAAATGAGGGCTTAATATTATGAATATTTACAATTTTACAGGTCGTTTGGGGCGTGATAGTGAGACTCGCTTTACACCTGGAGGCATGGCCATTTGTAATTTTACGGTCGCAGTGGATTACGGATTTGGTGATAATAAAGGCACCAACTGGTTACGTTGTTCGTTGTTTGGTAAACGTGCTGAAGGACAATTGCCTAAATATTTGGTGAAAGGCACCCAAGTTGCCATCAGTGGCGAGCTTCGCATTCGTGAATATGATGATAAAGATGGCGTACGCCGAACATCTGTTGAAGTTAATGTGGATAAGTTGGATTTGATTGGTGGACGAAATGATGCTCAGCAAGGTGGTGGGTATGCTCAAGGCGGCGGACAGGGCGGCGCGCCTCAAGGTGGTGGATTTCCAACGCATGGTGGGCAAGCCCCAGCACAAGCCCCAGCACAAGCTGCACCTCCAGCGCAATCCACACGTCATGACCCCTTTGCAGATTCGCCATCTTTCAATAACGCACCTGTGGATGATGACATTCCATTTTAATTCGCGTTATTTCATGCTATAGTTTAAGTATGAATACTACATTATACTGTCGTCACCCTCGAATGCTTTTATCGAGGGTCTATGGATAGATTTCCGATAAAAGATTTCGGGAATGACGGTGGTTTAATACTTGAAGCCCTATATTTGAAATGACCTGAATTCAAGTGAGGATTAAGTGCATGATGAAGACTCCTATTTCGATGGGGGTCTTTTTTATTTTTGGGTTGGGTTATTGGCTACACAATCAAGATTTTTTATGCAGGATTGCCAAATATGACAGGTAAACTTTTATGTATTGATATTGGTAACACCCAAATTGTCTTTGGGCTTTTTCAACAAGAAATATTGGTGTCGCACTGGCGTCTATCGAGCCATGCACATGCCACCAGTGATGAGTTGGCGTGGCAGTTGCGTGGCATGTTCACGCAATTTCAATGTGATGCACAAGATATTGACGGTATTATGATTGCCAGTGTGGTGCCGCATTTGGATATCGCCTTACGCGATGCTTGTTGTCATGTCTGCGATTGTGATGTGGCATTTATTGGTGATAAAGATGTGAAAACAGGGATGCCTGTGGATTATAAAAACCCACGTGAAGTGGGTGCCGACCGTATTGCCAATGCCGTTGCAGCGCGTGAGTTTTACGGCAGCCCCGCGATTGTATTGGACTGCGGCACAGCCACAACCTTCGATGTGATTACAGGCAATGGGCATTATGCAGGTGGTTTGATTATTCCAGGTATGGACATTGCCTTAGAAGCTCTGTGTCAACGGGCGGCGAAGTTGCCTGAGGTTTCGGTGGTAGCAACCCAAGTACTGATTGGGCGGGATACCGTGAGTAGCATACAAGCAGGCAGTTACTGGGCAACAGTGGATGGTTTATCGGGTATTATTCGACGTTTACATGCACTGGATGAATATCGTGATGCACCCGTGGTCGCAACGGGTGGTTTGGCTAACCGTATTCATCAGGATATTCCTGAAATATCAGCATTGGAACCCTATTTGACCTTAAAAGGGTTGTATTTACTGGCACTCATGCACACTCAACATGCGTAAGACTTTCAGCTTGGTCTGGATTCTGGGAGTGTTGGTATTGACTTGGCAAGCTTGGAATCCTCCTATATCTAGCTTTCAAGCTCAAGGGATACGCTTTTCGATTCCCAATATTGCCCCCTTAGATAGTGGACAATGGCGAGTCGTGACACGGCGTATGGTTTGGAAAAAAGCCGTCGATGGTATGCGAAATCAATTGGATGGTCTGGGATATACATTGATCTTGATTCGTAAAAAAGAACCCATTGAATTGCATGCTTTTGATGATATACGTTTGTTTTCAAGCAAGAAGGCTGCTTATGCTGCAAAAACGTGGTGGGAAAATAAGCATATAGATGCTGAAGTATTGGATACATCGGGCTCAGAACAACCACCTGTTTATCGTGTGGAATTGGGACGTTATTATTTAAGTGCCTACGCCAAAGATGCGCAGAAAGAGTTGAATCAAGCGGGAAAACCTTATCGCTATCAAAAACGACAAGTCATGATTCCAAGTTACCGTTTCGCTTTTTCTGCGATGGTTAAAAGCGAAGCCGTGATTCTTTGGCGACGTTTACAGAATATGGGTATTGTCAATCCAGTGATGATGCAGGCATCGAAATTTGATACGCTTTATAAAGGTTACCTGATTACCCATGAAACTACGTAACTTTAAGTCACTGATGTTACACAGTTGTGTTTTTCATTGTTTGCAACTCCCCTACTCCGAGTCGAGTAGCCTTGATATAAAGATGCCTTCTTAAGCCTAACTTCAGTCCAAACCATAAAACATGGGGCTAAATCATGACGTTACATAAAGGTTCTTTCATGCTTAAAAACAATCACTTACTACATATTTGGGTCGATGCGGATGCCTGCCCTGTCGCCATCAAGGAAATCTTATTTCGTGCGGCGGAACGCACCCAAATCATGACAACTTTGGTTGCCAACAGTCCATTGCGCATTCCCAAATCACCCTACATCAAGATGTTACAAGTTAGGGCGGGTTTTGATGTCGCCGATGATAAAATCGTATCACTTTTACAAGCAGGCGATCTTGTTATCACCAGTGATATTCCCTTGGCTGATGAAGTTTTAGCGCATCATGCCCATGCCCTCAGCCCTCGCGGTGAATTATTTTCTGCTGACACCATCAAATCACGCCTCAATATGCGTGATTTTTTAGAAACCCTTCGTGCCAGTGGTATTCATAGCGACACCACAGCAGCATTCAAAGCCAGCGATAAACAGTCTTTTTCCAATCAATTGGATAAATTTTTAACACGATATTTGAAAAAATACAGCTAAAAAATATAAAATATCACGATGCCCTGCTTGAATTCAGGTGCTTTTTTTTGTGCCTCTGTGGTTGTTTCTTTCGCGTAACATCAGTGAGATAAAGAACGCTCTGCGATAATCACCAGCACACTTTGAATCAAAGCAGCCAATGGAATGGCGATAAACACGCCCAAAATACCCCAGATACTACCAAAGAACAAAACCGCCACGATGATGGCAATGGGGTGTAAATTCACCACTTCTGAAAACAACCACGGAATCACAATATTGGCATCAATCAACTGAATCACACCATAAGCCAAGATGGCATAAAGTGTCATATCCGTATTACCCCATTGAAAAAAGGACAATAAAATCACAGGGATGGTGACCAAAGCCGCACCTACAAATGGAATCCACACTGAAATACCTGTCAAAACGCCCAAAAGTAATGCGTAAGGATGCCCCATCAAAACATAGGTCAACCACATCACCAGTCCCACCATAAATGATTCCCAAAAACGACCACGAATATAGTTACCAATTTGCATATCCAACTCTAACCAGACCCGTCCCAACAACGATCGCTCACGCGGAAGAAAGGTTTTCCCCCATTGTAAAATAGATGTTTTATCTTTGAGTAAGAAAAAAACCAAGACAGGCACTAGCACCGCATACACCATCAACGCCATCAAACTCGGAATGGATGCAAAGGATGCTGAAACAACCATGCCAGCCCACTCTTGCAGCTTATTGGTCAGAGAAGCAATGGCTTGTTGCAAGTGTTCTGGATTCACCCATGAAGCATAATGAACCTGTACATCATGAATACTTTGACGCAAGCGTTCAACATTTTGAGGAATGTATTGCACCAAACTGCCAATTTGCTCGGTTAATAATGGTAATACCGCCAACAAAGCAAATAAAAGAGCCAGCAGAGCACCCAAACATACCACAATCACTGCCAATACATGGGGTATGCGCAAACGCACCAAAAGTTGAACAATCCCATCTAAGACATAAGCCAAGGCAATGGCAAAAAAAACAGGTGCTAAGACATCACCCAGCACCACAATCAGTAAGAAAATAACCAATAAGCTTGCCAACAACATCATCAGTTGTGTATCCGATAAACGCTGCTGAAACCATTGTCGAATCAAATTCATGCTTTTTTGCTATTCCCACCCAACGCAACCAACACCACAGCCATGATGGATGCCAAGAGATGCACGATTTCACTGATACCATGCAACATGCCAAATTTCATCCGTTGTGGATCATCCTTAGGCAAGGCAGAGATGTCACCTGTAGCATCTTTCAAAGCCTGCATCACAGGTGCAATGGCAAATTCATTGGCACATACCAAGAGCGCAATAACCATCAATAACGTCCAATTCAACCATCCCAAAGAAGGCAAGCGCATCCAAAATGCCACCACCGCAGCGGACAACAATAAAATACTCACATTGGCGACATGAAAAATTGAACCTGCAACCATCCCAGCAGTATGTGTATCCAGTTTAGAAAACAATACAGGGGCAACCACAAAACCAGGTACAACAAGCAAGCCCACTATCATAGCCAAGGATAGGCGAATACCGCCCATCCGAACACATACTTTGGTCGTCGCCATTAGGTGTAGCTGATGCTTACAATTTCATACTCACGTTCGCCACTTGGTGCACGTACCAAGGCTTCATCACCTTCAGATTTACCAATCAAGGCACGGGCAATCGGGGATGTGATCGAAATTTTACCTTGCGATAAATCGGCTTCATCTTCCCCGACAATTTGATAGCTCACTTCTTTTTCAGTTTCTACATCAATCAAATCAACTTTAGCACCAAAAACAATCGTATCGGATACCAATGATGACGTATCAATAATTTGCGCACGCGCCAATTTATCTTCCAATAAACCCATGCGTGCCTCATTCATACCCTGATCTTCTTTGGCAGCATGATATTCCGCATTTTC
>NVWS02000097.1 GCA_002746295.2 Zetaproteobacteria bacterium | reverse complement strand
CCCACAGGACAGCGTTGGTGCAACAATGGTGTGGCCTTAAGTTTTAAGCCAACGCTTGAAAACGCTGCAACAACCAAGCCCTAATATCCGCGATTTCTTCAGGGCAGACGCTGTGTTGCATGCGGTAATCGTGCCAAGTCACATCCATATTTTGAGATGTTAGATATTGATAGGCAAGCTTACCCAAAGCTATATCGACCACAGAGTCAGCTATACCATGTCCGATAAACACGGGGGTGTGTTCGGCGCAGGATTCTGTGCCTGCATCCTCTTTGGGTAACAGTCGATAGCCTGATAACACCATGATACCGCCCAACGGTTTGGGCTGGCGCAAGCCCACATAAAGTGACATCGCTGCACCTTGAGAAAAACCTGCAAGTATGATGTGGTCGGCAGGGATGCCGCGCATGATTTCTTGATCAATCAACATTTGAATTTGCTGTGCTGAATGATGGACGCCGTCACGGTCATGTTCGACACCGAGGTCTTGTTGTTTGATGTCATACCAAGCTGGCATGATGTATCCCCCATTGAGGCTGACTGGCATCGCAGGCGCATGGGGGAAAATAAAGCGTATACTGACATCTTTCGGCAAGTTTAATGCATCGACAATCGGCTCAAAATCATGCCCATCAGCACCCAGACCATGGAGCCAAATGATGCTGAACGTGGGGTTGGGCGAAGTTTCTTTGCTGATATGAGGAAGCGTATGTAAAGTCATGGACGTATGATGCTGATGTCCATGAATTTGACTACTTTTAAGGAGATTATTTGTCTCAATACCACTTACCCTTTGTGATTCATGACTTGCAAGATTCCCAAATGTTTGCTTTGGCACAAGCAGCGGGGCGTGCGGGTTTTGCCGTTCAGGGTTTGGCTTCCTCAATAGAGCCTTGGATTGAAGCAAGCCGCTATCTGGATCATTATCACGTTGTACCAAGTTTGGGGAATGTGATTGAAAGTGTGTATGCCTTGAATTTGAAAAAGGCAGGTATTTCAGGGGTATGGCTACCTTGCGTAGATGATATTGCCATGTTTACGGCTGAGTTTCGGTGTTTTTTGCAAGATAGGGGCTTATTACACTTGGTGGCAAGCACTGAAAGCATGGAACAATCTGATTTATCATGTTTGCAAGATTATGATGGTTTTTTACAGATACCTGAAACGCAATGGTTGGCATGGGATAAGTTGATGCAAGCCTTAGAACAACTGTCATACCCACTTATATTAAAATCTTCGCGCGGTGATTTTCAAACCTTTGCATCATCCCAAGCATTGTCCTGTTATCTAAATCAGCAAGAAGCTTCACCTTTATTACAACGGGTTCAATACTATATCGAAGGTGAAACATCGCGTATGGCAACGGTCATGTTGCTCTTTGATAGGCATGGCAAGGTGGTACGTGGTTTTACTGGGCGACGTTTACAAGTTGCAGAAACATCGCATGGTGATTTTGGTGAAACAACAGTGGCTAAAGCCGAGTGGATCCCCGAACTTTATCAGGGGGCGGTTGAGTTATTGGAGAATATTGGTTGGCAGGGTTTTGCTGAAGTGGAGTGCAAGCAAGGAGAAGATGGACGCTGGCATGTCTTGGAAATCAACCCGCGTGTGTCGGGCTGGCTATGTTTGGCAGAGGCGGATGGTGCAGGTTTTTTGCAAGCATATCATGTACTGTGTACTGGTGGCGTCAATTTACAAGCTGCTTGTTTGCAGCGTTCGAAATGTGAATATATTCGTTTGCTGGCGGCGGGATTTCATCAGCCTCATTGGGCGGCTGGTTTGAATCAAAGCAAGATAAGTCAAGTCTTACAGTTATTAAAGGATGCCTATCAAGTATGGAAAAGATCACCTCAAAGGATGGGGGGAGCTTTTGACGCGTTGGATAAAAAAGCATCGCAAGCAATGCTATTGGCAAATATTCGAAAGTATTTAAGCTGATAAACCTATAGAATGACCACTGCCCCAAGTTATTATGCCTGAAGTGCCCCATTTCTGAGGGAGTTCCTTAACCACGTTTCTTCTTTATTTTTTTAATGCGAATGCGTTGAATCCAATGCTTTTCAATGCTTAATACTTCCAAACGTAATTGTTTGACGGGTAAGCTGACTTGACTGTCAGGTTGTTGCCCCAAAATCTGAACCATCAAGCCACCCACCGTGGTTGCACCTGTTTCAGGTAAATCACTGTCCAACATTTGATTGATGTCATGTACATTGGCAGTGGCCGTGACGACCAAAGAACCATCGGGTTGTTGCCAAATATCTGAGGATGTCGGAACGTCAGATTCATCCACGATTTCACCCACGATTTCCTCCAAAATATCTTCCAAGGTAATCAAACCTTCAATATCTCCTCGTTCATCCACAACAATGGCAAGATGTTGGTGTTGCTTTTGAAAATCAAACAGTTGACTCAAGGCATGGCGATTGGCTGGGGTGTAAAGTGGTGTTTTCCAAATGGTCGCATGCGCCAAACTTTGTTCCGTTTTTTTGAGTTTAATCAGTTCGCGCAAATGAATAATACCAATGATGTTATCTTGTTGGGATAAAAAAACAGGGTAGCGTGAATGGGGCTGATTCAATGCCAATTGTTGACAGGCTTCCACGCTCATCTTGCCGTCCAACATGATGATGCCTTTGCGTGGGGTCATCAGTTGTTTGACAGGGATTTCGTGCAAACTCAAGCTACTGGCAAGCATTTGTTCTCGTGCATCATCCAGTAATCCCGATTCGGCACTCATGTCCACCATGGCAGCGAGTTCTTGATGACTAAAACCGGTTTCTTGCTGGCTGGGTACGCGCAATACATACTTCATAAAGTCGATGGCATACATCAACATGAAAATAATGGGGTGAAAGAGGTAAAGCAACCATTTCAAGGGCAATGAAACCTTGCAAGCAATCGTTTCAGCATAAGCCACGGCAAGTGTTTTGGGTAACACTTCTGCAAAAACCACCACCACCACAGTCATGGTCAATGTGGCGTACAAAATACCTGCTTCACCAAAGGCTGCGACAAAGATGGCAGCGGTCAAACTTGATGCCGCGAAATTGACGAAATTATTGCCCAATAAAATAGCTGAAAGCATTCTTTCAGGTTCTTTTAAAATGATTTCAGCGGATGCTGCACCGCGATTACCCTGTTCACTCAAGATACGTAAGCGAGCGCGGCGAGCGCGGGTTAAAGCTGTCTCAGAACTCGAGAAAAATGCGGATAATAAAAGTAAAACAAAGAGTAGTGCTAAGGCGATGGGGAGAGATAAAGAAAAATGTTCCATGATTATGAGGTTATTGTGAAGTGCTTAGCCGACCCAAGCATTGATTAAATGAACGCCAAAGTAAGCCAGTAACATCAACACATATGCGACCAATATAAGTTGACTGGTGCGACGAGCATGCCAAATACCCTTGCGCTGTTGTTGAATCAACCAAGAAAGTAAAGCAAAGGACATCAGTGCTAAAAGTACTTTATGATTTAACAATGCAAAATTTGAAAAATCAACCCACTGCCACACAAGCCCTGTCAAAATAGCCAAAAGCAACAACCAAACAGACCAGCGAAGCAGGCTCATCATCAATGTTTCAAGTGACATGAGTGCGGGCATGGCTTGAATGACGGGGTGCATCTTTTTACGCTTCAAGGCTTGATCCAGAAGTAAAAGCATGACGGCATGAAAAGCAGTCATGGTGAGTACTGCATATGCAATCATGGACACAAGCAAATGCCCTGTTTCTAAAATTGATGAGGTAAGGATGATGGGTTGAGTGGTTCTATCCACAGGTAAAAAAGGAGCCACCAGCAGTGGAACAGCAATGACGGGTAATAAAAGTAAGCCTAAGCCCTGAATGCCATGCCGAAACAAACCAAAAAGATACATCAGTTGAACCAATAAAGTTGCGCTGGCGGTGGCTTCAATTAAACTAAAATGAATTTTCTGTGCTTCAATGGGGTGGAGCAACACAATGCCAAGCGCGGTACAGATTGCCGAAATACTTTGTAATGTCATCAACAATGCTTCAGTACGCGACGGACTTATATGGTCTTTTTGATACGTTTTCTGCCAAATTAAGTAGGCACTGATTAACGTAAAAATACCAGCAAGGGGGAAAAGAAAAGATGCATTCATGGCACGGTTCTATCGTATCCAGTATGTTTTTCAATCGCTGGGGCATCGCAGTGGCAGATGGCAAGAAAATCCTTACCCTTCACAGCATGATGTTGAATTTTTTTTTGATTTTTTGCTGTGTTTTTTTATATGCACCTTATTCCCAAGCCAGTAGCACGAAAGCTGTGCATGATGAATGCCTCCGTATTGGGCATAAACTGGGTAGTGTGAGCGTGCATACTTGTTTGCAACAAGGGTTAAAGGATAGCACTGGACGTTCAGTCAACGGGCAAAGTATTTTATTCAAGGAATATCCACCACTGCTGAAAAGACGAACACCACAAGGACGTATTTTATTGATAGGTGGCACGCATGGTGATGAATATGCTGCCGTCAGCATCATGTTTCGTTGGATGAAAATATTGAATCGTTATCATTCGGGCTTGTTTCATTGGCATGTGGTTCCTTTGTTAAATCCTGATGGTTTATTGCAGCGTCATTCTTCGCGCTTGAATGCGCATGGGGTGGATTTAAACCGCAATATGCCCACACCCTTCTGGCAGCAGCGCACCACGGCTTATTGGAATAAAACAGGACATGATCCACGCCGTTACCCTGGATTATCAGCGTTGAGTGAACCCGAAAGTGCTTGGCTTTATCAAGAAATCAGAGATTTTAAACCTGATGTGATTGTATCGGTGCATGCACCGTATGGGGTGTTGGACTTTGATGGCCCGCCGCATGGTCCTAAAACTTTGGGCGCACTTCACCTGCATCTGATCGGGACATACCCAGGTTCTTTAGGGAATTCCGCAGGGGTGCAACATCGTATTCCAGTGGTCACAGTGGAACTTCCTTATGCTGGCATTATGCCCAGCCATGCTCAAACCATGAAAATGTGGACAGATTTGATTCACTGGCTGCGCAAAAACACACCAAAAGAAGAAACGAGACAAGCTTATCTTGCCTTTGATCGTATTCATGAAGACTTAATGGCGATATCTACAGAAGTTGAAAAACCTTAAAGTAAGGCTTGTGTGGCCGCCAAAAGCGCGGGAGCTGCTGTTTCAGTGCGCATGATACGTGATCCAAAGGTCATGCTTTGCCAGTCCTTATGATGTAGTACGTTTAAATCATCGTTGCTCCAGCCACCTTCAGGGCCAATGGCATAAGCAATGGATTGAGCTTGCTGGATATGTTCTCGCAGGTTCTTCCAGGGTGTGGATTGATGGGGGTGTAGGGCATAAGCTTGATGAAAAGTTGGTATATCAGATAAACGTGCATGCCAATAAAGCGCAGGTATAGCCGTTCGCTCACTTTGTTCTGCTGCTTCAATGATAATCCGTTGCCACCGCTCCAATCTTTTTTCGAGTTTAACGCCTGATAGCTTGAGCACAGAGCGTTGACTGTTGGCAATATGGAAGCTGGCGGCTCCCAATTCAGTGCCTTTTTGCAACACAGTTTCAATTTTCTCACTTTTATTGGCACATTGAATAATATGAATGGGGATAGGAAGTTCGCGGCTGACATCATCAAAAGAGGTGGTGAAACAGCTCGCATGTTGTTTGGAAAGTTGCTCAATTTGGGCTTGATACTCGCCGCCATGACCATCGAAAATAGTCAAAAAATCACCTTCGTGCAAACGCATGACGTGACGCAGATAATGCGCAATATCTTCAGGAATAGATACGCTACTTTGGCGTGTTAGAGCTTGTTGAAAAAAAATTCGGCAATGTGGCATGTTGCCCATTGCAGCGAAAAGTATGAAACATCGCAAGCTTGACCGTATGCAGTTAGCACAGATGATGCGAGCATGTTTGCAAATCAATGGAAAAATGAAGATTGGCGCTTGGTTCGAGACTGGTTGGCAGAAGGTGGGTGTAAGCAGCAGAAGCTTAAAGCAATACTGACTGTGACCACAGCATTAACAAACTTTTTAGACAGGCAGTTTGGCATGCCTTTAAGTGTACAGTTACATGATCAATTCATGGATAAAATATCGGCTGATGAAGCAAAATTGCTGCATTGCCAAGCGGGAAACTATGCTTTACGTCGACAGGTATCCTTGTGTTATCAAGGTGTTGTGATGTTTGATGCGGAATCGGTGTTACCTTTGCATGACTTACCTCAATCATTGGTTGAAGCTTTGGAAGCAGGCATCAAACCCTTGGCAAGCCTTCTCGCTGAACGAGGTTTATCTTTGGCAAGATCTGATTTGAGCATTATTCAGTTGGATGATGGACGATGGGGGAGGCGCTCTGTGTTACGCTCATCTGTGGGTACACAAGCCTTGGTGGTAGAGATTTTCAAGCCTGAGTTTTGGCAAGAGATACAACGTTTGGAAGGGCAGCGATGAATTTATCTCCTGTTGGCAATATGAAGGATTGGTTGCAATTGATGCGTGTTGATAAGCCTGTGGGCTATTGCTTGTTGTTATGGCCAACGTTGTGGGGTCTTTTGGCAGCCTCATCGGGGCATCCCTCATGGTTGAATATAGTCGTGTTTGTGGGCGGCGTGATACTCATGCGCTCAGCAGGTTGTATCATCAATGATTATGCAGATCGTGATTTTGACCCGCATGTGGAACGCACCAAGCAACGCCCGATTGCAGCAGGTAGAATTGCGCCCAAAGCCGCACTATTAGGCTTTTTTATGATGCTTATACTGGCTTTTGGCTTGGTGTTGCAATGTTCTACCTTGGTCATTGAGTTGTCCGTAGTTGCGGTCATATTGGCTGCATTTTATCCTTTTATGAAACGCTATACTTCCTTCCCTCAAGCATGGTTGGGGATGGCATTTGGCTGGGGTGCTGTGATGGCTTGGGCAGCAGAAACGGGAAATATCATGGATTCACCCTTACCTTGGTTGTTGTTTGTCGCCAATATTTGTTGGGCTTTGTCCTATGATACTGCTTATGCCTTGGGCGACCGCGCAGATGATTTAAAAATCGGTGTGAAATCCACCGCGATTTGGCTTGGGAATAAGGCGGTGTTGGTGATTATTGCCTTGGCTTTATGGATGATTGCTTTATTGGGCTTGGTTGCTTCCAGCTTTGCTGAATCCGTGCAACTTGCATGGTTGGCAGCAACATGTTACCAAATCTATCTTTGTGCTGTGTTATGGCAGCGTGGTGAAGCATGGGGGTTTGATTTTTTTCTAAAATCACACCGTGTGGGTTTGATCTATTGTCTCGGGTTTATTGCGCTTTAATCCTGAATGGTTATATTTCGTGGTTCCAATGGGGGCGACTGGTTTCGACGAAGATTCTGAACCCTGTGGTGCATGTCGGGTAGGTACGCCCGTTATCCAGGCCACTTGCAATAATTGCAAACGACGAAGTAGAACTAGCTTACGCTGCGTAAGTTACCCTGATCTTGAGGTGTCCATCCATTAAGAAGCCAGGGCAATTTAGATGGAATCGCCATTCAAAACTGTTGACTCGTGGTTTTGTCGGTTAAAAAGTTACGAATCGACCTGTTGAATGTCTTGTCTGTTCAATGCTCTTCAGGTGCTATCTGAATAGACTAAACATGTAGTGCCATTGGCTGATGGTTTTCGGACGAGGGTTCGACTCCCTCCGCCTCCACCAATTTAAAAGCTTCTGATTTATCAGGAGCTTTTCTGTTTTTAGAATGAAAGATGTGAACAAGGTAGGTTTGATGATGAAAAAAAACGTAAAATATGAAGGTAAAGGCAAAACCTTATACAGCACCGACATCGAAGGTGAGTTGATTCAGGTTTTTAAAGATGATGCCACAGCCTTTGATGGTAAGAAGCGCGATACCATCACGGGTAAAGGTGTGTTGAACTGTGCTATTTCCACGTTCTTTTTTGCTGCTTTGGAAGATGTAGGTATAAAAACACACTTTATTCGCCGAGAAGCTGATAATGAAATGCGCATCCATGCTTTATCCATGATGCCTGTGGAAGTCGTGGTGCGAAACATCGCTGCGGGTTCGATCTGCAAGCGTTTGGGCTTGGAAGAAGGCTTGGTGTTAAAACGCCCCTTAACCGAATTGTTTTATAAAGATGATGCCTTGGGCGACCCGATGATTAACACCGAGCATTGTGAGCTGTTTGGCTGGGCAAAAGCGGAACAAATTCGCGAGATGCGTGCTTTGGCATTGGATGTGAATGCGGTGATGTCGAATATCTTGGAAGAAGCAGGCATTCGTTTGGTGGACTTCAAACTTGAATTTGGCTTGTTGAATGGCGATATTGTGCTTGGAGATGAGGTTTCCCCTGATGGTTGTCGTTTATGGGACATCGAAACCAATCGTAAATTGGATAAGGATGTGTTTCGCCGTGATTTGGGAGGCTTGTCTGAAGTTTACCATGAAGTCGCAACACGCTTGGGTATTAAAGTTTAAGCGTTTCTTTGTAGGTATTGCTCTTGAGTGAACAGGGGTATTTTGATCCATTCGATAAATGCGTTATTTTTTGATAAGATTGGCGAAAAACACGAGGATTTTCGATGTCAACCAGCCTTTTATACCACGCTTTTGGTCTACCTACGGGTTATCAATATGAGAGTAGTCGCTATGAGAACGGGGCGATCACCTTTGTTATTAAGCGAGAAGCGTCATGCACTTCGCTGTAGCCACTGTAATAGTCGCAGGCTTAATTACGCGGTAGTCAGATGCGTAACATCAGTTAAATATGACAAAAATTATCCAATGTCTTAACCTGCAGACTTATGTCTCAGATCATCCCATGCCATACGCAAGTCTATAAAATTCATGAGCTATCAACAGCATGGCGTAATGGGATGCTGTGTCTGTATCAGAAATATTATGCCGATAGCAATGAACGCACATTCTTTGCCGATTTGGATAACAAAGATTATGTTATTCTTATGCAAAATTCAGATGAAAATATCTGTGGTTTTTCAACGCTTCAGGTATTGGAAACTTCTTTTCAAGGGCATTCCATACGTGTGATATTCTCGGGTGATACCATTGTTCATCATACTTATTGGGGCAAACAAGACTCTGGGATGTTTTTTCTGCGTCTTTCAGGGCAAATTTGGCAGCAAGCCGACATGCCGCTATATTGGCTTCTTATTAGCAAGGGACATCGTACTTATCGCTATCTCAGTATTTTTACGAAAAAATACTTTCCCAACTTTCGTAAAGACGCATCTGTATGGCAGCAGGATCTCACCCATCACCTTGCCAAGCAACAGTTCGGAGATAGCTATAATGCTTCGACTGGTGTTTTATCTTTTAATCCGCCGCGTGAGCGATTAAAAGATGTATGGACAAACATTCCAAATCAACACAGCCATTTACCCGATGTTCGTTTTTTCCTGCAAAAAAACCCAGGGTTTATCCATGGTGATGAACTTGTTTGTCTTGCCGAGCTATCACCTGATAATTTAAAAGCCAGAGCGAAACGTATTTTTTTACAAGGTGCTCATGCTTCACAAGCTTAAAAAAGATTATAAATTATTCCTCAATGCGCTTGAAAATCCGCAGGAAGCTCAGTTAGCCCAATTACATTGTATTTTAAATAAAAATAAGGACTCATCCTTCGGCAAACAATATCATTTCAATCAACTCAAGACGATTGAAGATTATCAGACATCACTTCCTATTCAACATTATGAATCCTTTGCTGAATCTATTCAAAAGATGCAACAGGGTCATGCGAGCATTTTATTTTCCGAACCTGCGACTATTTTTGAAAATACAGGGGGAAGTAGTGGCGGTAAAAAAATCATCCCATGGAATAATTCCGCATTTGAAGCATTAAGGCGTGGTATCAAGCCTTGGTTGGCTGATTTACTTACCCATCACCCAAGCCTTCTTTCAGGTTCAAGTTATTGGGCTATCAGTCCAGTTGGAAAGAATTCCAGTTCATCACATGATGTGATGTTTTTTGGTGCCGAAATCGCCGAAGTTCTCATTCCTAGGCTGGCAGTCCCACTTCAAATATCCAGCATCGAAGATATGGATGCTTGGGCATACTGGACACTTCGTTATCTTATTGCTGCCAAAGACTTGCGTTTTATTTCTGTTTGGAGCCCAACATTCATGCTTCAAGTTATTAGAAAATTGTTGGATCACGCTGAACAGGTGATATATGATATTCGCACAGGCACTTCCTCATTTTCAATACCAGACTGGCTTCATCAACAGCATCCCATGCTCCAAGCTGACCCGCTGCGAGCCAAAGAACTCTACAACACTATTCAATGCGGTAATTTTCAGATGTTATGGTCTGAGCTTAAAGTCATCAGTTGTTGGAAAGACGCATCCTCATCTTTTTTTATAGATGAGCTTACAGCCTACTTTCCAAATGTTTATATTCAGGGCAAAGGTCTGATCGCAACCGAAGGTATTACCAGTTTACCATTGTTTACATTTCCTTATCCTGTCTTAAGCATCCACAGTGCTTTTTACGAGTTTATTGATCAATATGGGGATATTTATTTGGCGCATGAGTTGCTTGAAAACGAACAGTACCGTATTGTCATCACAAATCATGCAGGGCTATACCGTTACGACACAGGCGACATGGTTTGCATACGCGGTTATGCCCAAAACACACCCATGTTACAATTTATGGGAAGAGTACAGTGCAGTGATATATGTGGGGAGAAAATTAATGAAGGCTTTGCACATCGCTGCCTGAAAAATTTACGGGGCTTTGTCATGCTAACTCCTTCCATACCAGCCTCCTCAAACTTGCATAATATTCCCCATTACATTTTATTATTGGATAAAAATAATTATTCCCATATTCAAGCACGTCAGACGGCGGTTTATATCGAGCAACAATTAAGCAAAAATCCACAATACCTTTATGCAAAAAAAATAGGTCAACTTGCCTGTGTTCAGGTCATTCGTGTTGAAAATTTTTTATCACGTTACATTGCATACCGCATCCAACAAGGTCATAATCTTGGAGATATTAAACCACCATGTTTATACCTTTCTGGTGACTGGCAACTATGGGCATTGGGTGAGCAATGAAAAGCCTAATAGGAGGAGCAATGTGTGAAAATATGAAAAAAATATGAATATTATTCTCATCTCTCCCAAAGGTCCTTTATATCGCCACCGTGGAGGCTCATTCAAAAAGTCTCTGAGATATGCCCCTCTCACCTTAACCACACTGGCTTCATTGGTTCCTGTCAATCTGGGAGCAAACGTATCCATTATTGATGAGGGCATTCGTGAAATCCCTAACTATCTGGATGCTGACCTCATTGGCATGACGGTCATCACAGGATCTGCCAAACGCGCTTATGCACTGGCTAAACAATTCAGGAAACAAGGTATCACCGTTGTCTTGGGTGGACCACATATCACGCTGCTACCTGATGAGGCGGCTGAACACGCCGATGCCATTGTTGTGGGGTATGCTGAGCAAACATGGCCACAGTTATTGCAGGACTTTCATAATGGTGAACTTCAACCTCGCTATAATCAAAACAGTGATCTGGATCTTACAAATATGCCGTTTCCGCATCGGCATTTATTACCCAAAGGATCGTATATTACCCAGCATGTATTTGAAGCTACACGTAGTTGCAAACATGCCTGTGATTTTTGTGTTGCACCAATTGCATGGGGAAGAGGGCCCTATCAAAAGCCGGTTGGAGATGTTGTAGCAGACATCAAACATTGTAAGGCTAAAAAAATCATCTTTATTGATCTAAACCTTATCTCGGATAGAGCTTATGCCATGACACTTTTTGAAGCACTCATTGCCTTGAAAATACGTTGGTTTGGTCTAAGTACTATGCTGATTAGTCAAGATGATGAACTTTTGGATATGGCGTGTAGAAGCGGTTGTGCAGGTTTATTGATTGGTTTTGAATCCATTTCAAGCAATACCCTAAGAGCCAGTAAAAAAGGCTTTAATAAACCAGCCCAATACCAAGAGGCTGTGCGCAAGCTGCATGAATGTAATATTTCAGTTATGGGGTGTTTTGTTTTCGGGCTGGATGGTGATACATCAGAAATATTCAAAGAAACTGCCGACTTTATTATGGATGCCCATATTGATTTGCCTCGCTTTGCTATTGCCACACCTTTTCCTGCCACACCTTTATATCACCGTCTTAAAAAAGAAAAGCGCATTCTAAGTGATGATTGGGAGCTATATGATGGTCAGCATGTCGTTTTTCAACCCAATGCGATGAGTGTCAAAGATTTACAAGAAGGTCATGAATGGGCTTGGCGATATACTTATCGTTTTAAGTCTATTGCCAAACGCCTGGCAGGCTCGCGTGTTCAACCCTTATTGGGCTTAACATCAAATCTTGGCTATCGTTATTATGCCAGAAATTTACACAAGTATTATACCTGTGACTGGTTTGTAGGCCGATGAAACTCACGATTATTCACCCATCCATTGGTCGGCGAAAAAATGAAAAATATTTGCGTTCATGGCAGATGGAGCCTCTTCCCGCTGCTATCATTGCAGGTTTAACGCCCTCTGATATTGATATTCGCTTCTATGATGACCGCAATGAAAGTATTCCCTTTGATGAGCCGACCGATCTTGTTGCCATCAGTGTTGAGACTTATACCGCCAAACGTGCTTACCAGATTGCCAGTGATTACAGACGAAGAAATATCCCAGTTGTTATGGGAGGGTTTCACGCATCGCTATGTCCTGAAGAAGTGGCTCAATATGCTGAAAGTGTCTTGATTGGAGAAGCCGAAGAATGTTGGTCTCGACTGCTTGATGACTTCAGACACGGTAGTTTACAAAAGTATTACCGTAGCGACTCCAGACCCTCTCTGAAGCATTTAAATTATGATCGAAGTATTTATCAGGGCAAACGTTATCTACCTATTGGTTTGATTGAAGCTGGTAGGGGCTGCCATTTTAAATGTGAATTTTGTGCTATTCAAAGTGTTTTTAACGCCTCGCACAATCGGCGACCTGTGGATGATATTATCGCTGAAATCAAAATTCTTCGAGGGAAAAAGAACTTCTTTTTCTTTATTGATGATAATGTCACATCCAATATGGAGGAAGGTAAAGAATTATTGCACGCCTTGATTCCACTCAATATAAAATGGGTAGCACAATCCAGTATTAATGCAGCCCACGATAAAGAATTTCTAGCTCTATTGGTGAAAAGCGGTTGTAAGGGTCTTCTTATTGGCTTTGAAAGCCTGAATAAGCAAACCCTACAACAAATGGGCAAAGGATTTAATCAAATGGGTGGTGGTTATGAAGTCGCCCTTGCCAATTTACGACACTTTGGCATTCGAATTTATGCAACTTTTGTATTTGGTTATGAACAAGATACAGCTGAAAGTTTTGAAGCCACACTTGCCTTTGCGATGAAACATAAATTTTACCTTACTGCCTTTAACCACCTCACCCCTTTTCCAGGAACACCGCTTTATCAACGCCTGAAAAAGGAGAATCGTCTCAGTTATGAAAGCTGGTGGCTGGATTCCGAGTATAGCTATAATATCGTACCCTTTAAACCTGTAAAAATGACGGCTGTAGAGCTACAAGCAGCTTGTATCAAAGCCAGGGGAGAGTTTTATAGTATATCTAGTATGCTACGCAGAGGTTTTAGTAAACCCAATCGAAGTGATGCTTTTATGTTTAGAAATTTCTTTCTTATCAACCAAATGCACCGTGCAGAAGTCAAGCAGCGTAATTTTTTTCCGCTGGGTGATCAAAATTGGCAAGGTGAGTTAATTAAGGCATCATGAAACATCGCGTTTATTTCAGTCAAGCCACGCCAGATGATGAGCAGGGTTTAAACGATTTATTAAAAAATAGTCCAATGCGTGGTGATATCACACTATCTTACGAACGAAAACCTGATTTTTTTGCAGCACATGCAATCGAGGGTGATATATGTCAAAGCATGGTTGCTAGGTCGAAAAAAAAGGTTGTCGGCTGCTTTTCCCATGCTCAATACAAAGCTTTTGTGGATGGTATACCTCGTTCATTGGCATACCTTGGACAGTTGCGCTCTCTGCCTGCTTACAGAAATAAAATTCGCTATATCAAACAGGGCTTTGAAGCCTGTCGGCTTATTCAGAAGGCATCCCCAACCATCCTTACGGTTACCAGTATCATTTCCAATAATCATGTCGCCAAACGCTTGTTCAATGCGGGCGTGGATGGGTTGCCACAATATAAGCAACTTGCGGATATAAGCACATTGGCGATACCAATAAAAACGATCAAAGTCTCCAGTAAAGTGCGGCAAGCTACACTTGCAGATATTCCAGATATCATCACATTTTTAAACCGTGAATACACCTATTTTCAGCTTGCTCCAGTGTGGACTAAGCAAGATCTTTTATCTGATCGAACACGCGGGCTTGATATAAGTGATTTTTTACTACTTCATCAGGATAATCAGCTCATTGGCTGTCTTTCCGTGTGGGATCAGTCACCTTTTAAACAATATATCATACGTGGCTACAGCAAAAAAATAAAATCATGGCGATGGATTTTGAATATAAAAGCAAGGGTATTGGGGGGAATGCGATTTCCTAATATTGATGAAGAAATTAGCTATGCTTTTTTATCTCATATCGCAATTCAAGAAGATCATATTCAAAATATGAAGCTATTAATCCAAGCTGCTATGTCATTGGCAAAAGAAAAAGGCATCGATTTACTTTTGCTTGGTATGGATCGCAAACGACCACTTTTCTCAAATATTAAAAAATTATTTTCTCATGTTGAATATACAAGTACACTGTACAGTGTTTGTTGGGATCAGCCACAGGCTTCGCTTACTATACAAAAAAAATACTTTTTTCACCCCGAAATAGCGATGATGTAAAAAATGAAAGAAAAAATACAATATTGCTATTTTAGAGTATAAAAAGCAATGTAAAGGTGTTTTTGGAAGGGAGAGAATATAATGAAATTTCAACATATCTTACTGGCATTGATCTTCAGCCCCATCATGATTCTTCATGCTAATGCGGCAGATTTACCGAGCCTGAATCCAAATGATTCACATTATCAAGATCGTGTTGATCTTGGAAAAGTCCTGACAAAACTGGAAGCAGCCATTAATGCTAAAGATTTGAATGCCATGACAGAATATATGCACCCCACCATTACTATCGCATGGTATGATGCTGAAATATCGCATGGTATTGCAGAAGTAAAAGCCTATTATAATCGTATGTTAACGGGGGAAAATGCTCTAATTTTTAATTTTAAGACCCAAGCAAGCGTAAGTCATCCTGCAATTTTTTATGGCGACACCGCCATTGCAAGCGGTGCGACGAGCGATCAGATGATTGTGGGCGGTCAAACATTCAATCTTCATGGTATATGGACTGCAAGCCTGATCAAGGAACAACAACAATGGCTGATTACATCCATTCATTTTTCAGTGAGCCTGTTTGATAACCCCATGCTTGATACAAGCAAGGAAATGACCGTATGGATGACTGGCGCAGCATTTTTAGTAGGAATATTGATCACATGGCTTCTATTCCGACAAAAAAGAAAAATTGTATCACTTTGATTGTTTGAGATGCAGGAAAATTCTAGCATTCCATCGAATCTGAATATATTTCTGGTTATCACAGTATCTACAACGATGATTTTATTATTGTGGTTGGCATCCAGCCTCGATTACTTATGGTCAATCCCTATTGGTATATGCTTTGCACTCTTAGCTCAAACAAACTATGCCCTACTGCACGAAGCAATACACGGCATATTATACCCGAAAGCACACATCAATCGTTTACTGGGGCGTATCAGTGCGGCTATGTTTCCAACCTCATATACACTGATGCGGCATACCCATATTGTGCATCATTGTTGTAACCGCAGCGATCATGAAATGTTTGATTATTACTATTCTCAAGATAAAATATTTTATAAACACATTCAGTGGTATGGCATTGTAACAGGTATATATTGGCCTCTTATTCCCATCGGTTGCACTTTACTTGCACTCTCACCAAGCTTGTTGCGTAATCATTTTTGGCAAAAATTTCGCTCAACTAATGTATTGTTTGAAGATTTAACAGATAAAGATTTTATGATTATGCGTTATGAAATTTTGATAGCAATGGTATGTTTTTTCAGTTTGTTTATGCTGCTTGATCTGCACTGGCAACAATGCCTAAGCCTTTATTTGATGGCAGGTTTTTTATGGTCTACTCGGCAGTATGTTACCCATGCCTTTACCAAACGAGATATTATTCATGGGGCTTTAAACCTCCAAACAAGCTGGCTAATGGATAAGTTTATTTTACATGGTGGTTGGGATTTGGTGCATCACCAGAATCCACATTTATCTTGGGTTCATTTGCCCAGCATGGCGAATCAAAGCGCTGACAGGGTTGCTTTTTGGCCACAGTATATGCGTTTATGGTGTGGCCCTTTACCTTGCAAAGAGCAAGCTCCGAAAGTTTTAGCGCGTAAAAACTATACTCTTTTGGGTAAGAAATAAGCAACCATGAACCAGTAGTATCGCTGTAAGTATATCCAATACTTGATGTTGATGCGTGAATAATACAGCCATGGCAATACATACAAACCAGCTATATAAAAAAACTATGTGTTTTTTTGAAGCGGCAAGAGTACAATAAGAAACAACAGCATAGCTATAGGATATATGCAGTGAAGGAAGCGCATTATATGGCTGATCAAGTTGATAAAGCATTTGGTATAGCGGATAAAATAATGAGTTTTCATGCCCTGTTCGCACAAAACCTATATGAGAGGGAAACAACCAAAAAAACAAGCCGCTGATTAGCGTGATGGCAACCATGAGTTTTGCTAATTCTTTTAATCTATTGATATCCATATACCATAATGGCATCCAGAGAAGTAATGTGATAGAAAGGTAAGGCAGAATCATCCAGTCAATAAAAGGAATACTTTTTTCCCATGCAAAATAAAAATGCCAGACAGTATGATGATTGGCTGCCGCATCATTACTGGGAAAATAAACCAACAAAAAAAGAGTACTTATAAGGAGGTATTGTTTGATAAAAATAGGAAAAGTTTTTGGCATTGAGTTGACAATAATACATGATCTTAACCTTTTGCAATGAACATCTCTGAAAATGCTTTCCCAAACTCATGGTATCCTCTTTGCCGATCCATAGATTTAAGGTCAGGAAAGGTACGAACATGTTTTGCTTTGGGTGAACGTTTTGCTGTATTCCGAACGGTGAGTGGAAAAGTTGGTGCATTACAGGCCGTTTGTTGCCATATGGGGGCAAATTTGGCTTTTGGGCATGTTCGAGGAGAAGCACTTTGCTGTCCCATGCACCATTGGGAATATAGCCATACTGGGCAATGTACACATATCCCGATTGATTCCAATATACCTCGTCGTACCAAACAACAATCTCTTCTCTGCGTGGAGCACTATGGACTTGTCTTTGCTTGGCTAGGTGAAGAAGACCCCAGTTTTCAGCCACCAGTTTTTCCGCTGGGCGAAAAATTTCATATCGCTTCACCACGCCATTTTGATTTTGATGCGCCCTATCAGACGGGTGCTGCCAATGCTTATGACCAGCACCATCTGCATAGTGTTCACCGTCGGGAAGTCATTGACTCACCAAAGTTTTACCAACGGATAGATCAACATTTCGGCATTGAATTTCAAGCCAATATTATAGGTCGTTCAATATATGATCACTTACTGATTAGCATGGGAAAAAAACAAGTTCATATTAGCATTGATTGCTGGGGAGGCAACTTGCTCTTGATGAATCATCTGGGAACACCGAATCATATGATGATAGCTTTATTGCCCATTACACACAAGCGCACGCGGATGTTTGCCGTTACATTGACTCCTCGCCTAACTTCCCCTGTAGCCAATTTTATTTTTGGTAAGCTTATGGTCAACATTATGCATCATTTAACCATGATGTTTGTAAAGCAAGATTTTCGTGTATTGCGAGGCATGCATCTTAAACCGAACATTTTACTGCCAAAGGCCGATGATTCTTTTATTCGCTGGTTTCACTACTGGGAAGCATTGCCTCGCACAAGCCTTGCGCAACAAGTGATGAAAAAAACAGCAAATCAAAAGAGAGCTGAAAGAATTGGCATATATATTTCCTTCAGCCCCTATGGATGAATTCAACTTGTGGGAACAAGCCCAGCCATGGGTGAAAAAAATGCATGGGCAAATCCCCAGCCGCATTGAAATACAACAACTTACTAAAACACTAGGCATTGATCTCACCACTTCAATATTATACCAAGCTATTCTTGCATCAAAGAGGGATGGTAGTTTTATTCAAACATTGAAGCAAATACCATTGATAGTAAGCAAGCAACAAACAACAAAATCACAAACCGTTAAAGTTTTAATCATTCCAGCCATGTACTTTCAACAGCATCCAGAATTGGGAAGTGATGGTAAAATCATGCACCATGTTGCCAGTCAACTTGGCATATCCACTGAAATAATTCCAACCTTAAGTCTTGGGTCTGTACAACAAAATGCTGAAATTATTGCGCATGTCATCCGCCAAAAAACCTGTGACCACCTTATCATTTGCACTTTGAGCAAGGGGGCATCTGATTTTCGATTGGCCATGGAACGCTTCATCCCTGAACATGCTCATCGCATTCAAGCATGGATAAATATTTCAGGTACTCTTCATGGAAGTGCTTGCGTTGATGCGATGCTAGATAGCACAGTAAAGCGCTTATGGTTTAAATTACTTTGTCGTGGGATAGGTGCTGATTATGGCTGCTTAGATGAACTTAGAACAGCCCACCCATTTTGGCAATCCAAATGGGAATTACCCCACAGTACAAATGTCATTAACATCCTGCCACTCCCTCTCATTCCACATGTACATAAACAACTTTCAAAAAGGTACCATGTATTATCTTACCAAGGGCCCAATGATGGTGTGATGCTTCCCCATGATGCTATTTACCAAGCAGGTTTTATTTACCCTGTCTGGGGCTGCGATCATTTTATGCGCACACCCTTCATTGGAACATTATTACGAAGAGTTTTCCTATACTTGCTGCAATATTGATAATTCTTTCCTTAATATGATAGGGGAATAAATTTTACTTACCTAAATGGATTTTAAAATAGCCTAAAAAATCATCGCGGTGAATACGCTTGGTGTCATATAGTAATTCAAGTATAGAACTATCATTTCTATATCCCCCAATCGTCATCCTCGAATGCTTGTATCGAGGATCTATCATCAGATTCCCGATAAAAGATTTCGGGAATGACGTGGTGATTTAATACTTG